>NZ_CP114779.1:1500000-1716770 GCF_027359375.1 Prochlorococcus marinus str. MIT 0919 | reverse complement strand
AGCACAGTTTTTCTCCTAAATGCTTTCCTGGACTAGAATTGAGTGTGTGGTTTTTCCAGTAAATGTTCTGACAAGCACATTTACAACTCAATGATTCAATACCGTCAATGCATGTCAGTTACATCAAATCAACTCTATTGGAATTATCTCCAATAATCTTGACAAGGCTCTCTCTTTAAGCATCTCAAGCAATGCAGAAACCTTTTGTAGTGCTCATGACTAGATGGCCTGCTCCATATCGCTGCAAAAAAAGACTTTCTAAAGCAATAGGTTGTGAGCGTGCCGCGTCAATACAAACCCATTTAACATTTCACACAATTTCTGTTGCCAAAGAGCTTAAAAAGAAAGGTATGATTAATTTGAAGTTAGCAATTGAAGGGATAGGTCAGAATAAAGCAAAAAGGTGGGGGAAATCACTTGGTATAGAAAATATCTCCATACAAGGCAAAGGTACTCTTGGATTAAGAATGAGGAGAGAGGTTATTAAAATACAAAGAGAACATAATTTTAGAAACCCAAACAAAATACCGACAATCATTATAGGAGCAGATTTAGCTGATCTTTGTGAAATGGACTTAATGATGGCTATAAAAGCATTAAAAAGAACTGATTTAGTTATAGGTCCAGCAAAAGATGGTGGATTTTGGCTATTAGGTTTATCAGGGGAACTAGTAAAACCTGTTACATCGGTACCTTTTTCAGGAATTAATTGGGGTAGCAGCTCTGTTCTAAAAGAGACAATTTGCAATGCTGAAAAGAATTATATAAGTTATGAATTAATTAACTTTAAAAATGACCTTGATCAACTTTCAGACATGCATCCATGGCTAAAGTAAATAACTATCCAAAATTAAGTATTATCATTCCAACGCTGAATGAGTCGTCAAGATTACCTATCCTATTAGCTGATATTGGTTTATGCTCATACAATCATGAAGTAAATATAATTGATGCTGGCAGCTCAGACTCAACAAAGAATATTGCAAAGATTTCACCGGCAAACCTTAAAGTTTCTAGTGATGCAAATAGAGGCTTACAATTACATAAAGGTGGTTTAATTTCGAAAGGGGAATGGCTATTATTCTTACATGCTGATAGTAGACTAGAAACAAATTGGTCGGAAAAGTTGTTACCGATTCTCGAAGACAAAAACTCCAAAGATTATGCATGGTTTTTTACTTTTAAGATACGAGATAAGGGATTTATTTATAGACTTTTAGAAGCTACTGTTTATATAAGAAGTAACATATTCAAAAGACCATATGGAGATCAAGGGTTATTAATAAGTAAAAAGCTTTATATGCAGTTGGGAGGATATAAGAAATTACATCTTATGGAAGACGTTGATTTTATTACTCGTATATTAAAAGTTAAAAGGCTAAGAAGCTTGATGGTTAATATTCAAACCGATGGGAAGAGGTGGCGTAATAGTAATCTCCTCAAGAACTCAATTAAGAATTTAATTATCCGATATCGCTGGTCCAAGGGAGAAGATACATACACACTATATAAAGATTACTATTCTCTTAAATAAGAGATAATAAATCAATTAATTAGCATACCAAAAGGCACATCGATTACCTCTAGGTTCTAAAGTCCAGCCCTGATTTCTATAAAAAGAAACAACTCCAGGATCAGCAAATAAGGTCACCCTGCTAATACCCATATCCTTAAGAGCTGCGAGTATGTAATTCATCAATTCTTTGCCAAGCCCTGACCCTTGATATACAGGATGTATAGCCACATCCCATACTGTTGCATCAATCACGCCATCTCCTGTACATCGAGCAAATCCGACAAGCCTAGGGAACCTTGGGTCGTGACGCCAAACGCCTACTTTTAATAAGCTATTGTCTAATGCTTTCTTCACTCTTCTTATTGGCCTCCTACTCCAACCTACAGATTGAAGAAGCTGCTCCAATTCAATTAAATCAAAAGCTTTAGATTGGCTAAATATAAATCCAACCTCAGGATTCGAAGATTTGGATTCAAAAGCCTCTGCCCCATAAACATTCGATATTTCAAAGGAATTCAAAAAACTATCATTTATAGGTTTTATTCCTAAAAATTTTCCAAAAGCAGTTTTCTTAATCATTGATGAAACAACTTGATTTTTAAAGTTTTGCCAGCCCTCTTTCTTGCAATTCCGCGAGTTGAGAGTAAAGGCCTCCTTTAGCTCGAAGCTGCAAGTGAGTACCTTCTTCTATAAGTTTTCCTTGACGCATAACCAAAATACGGTCTGCGGATTCTACCGTTGCTAAGCGATGAGCAATTACTAATGCTGTCCTTTTCTCAAGTAATCTTTCTAAATCACCTTGCAAAGCTGCTTCGGTAGAGGGATCCATAAAAGCAGTTGCCTCATCCATTATCAAAACATCTGGACTACGAATAGCCACTCGAGCGACAGATAACAATTGTCTTTCACCAGAAGATAAGTTACTGCCTCGTTCCCTTAAAGAAGTGTTAAGGCCATTAGGCAATCTATTCAGCAAAGCACTTAGCCCAAGCTCCTCACAAATGCTCTGCAATCGATCATCATCTATAGGAGTGTCCAAGCGAAGATTTTCAGAAACATCCCCACTAAACAAGAAAGTATCCTGGAGAACTACTCCTAGCTTCCTTCGAAGCTCTGCGATAGGAACATCTCTAATGTCAACCCCATCAAGAAGTATTTTCCCTTGTTGTGGTTCATACAAGCGGCATAGAAGTCTAATTACTGTAGTCTTCCCTGAGCCTGTTGGTCCAACAAGCGCGACATGTTCCCCAGGTGAGATCTTAAAACTAAGGTCACTAATTATTTGTTCATCTTGCCGATAAGCAAAGCTCACATTTTCAAAAACAACCTCGCCTTTTTTATTGCAAGATTTTTGTTTTTCTTTAACAGCTCCACTCGTAAAATTATTTTTGTTATCAACAATTTCTATATTTTCTTCAAGAAATTCTCCTATCCGTTCTACAGCAGTTAACCCTCCTTGAATCTGAGTGAATCTCTCAGCAAGTTGACGTAAGGGTTCAAATAACCTTTGAGAATAAAGTATAAATGTAGTCAATGTACCTAGGCCCATAGATCCAGCCGTAACAAGCCAACCTCCTAATACAATTACTAATGCAACTACAGCCAAAGAAACCCATTCAACAAAAGCTGAAATACTACTGTCATAAAAAATTGTGCCATTTACTGCCTTTCTATATGCCATACCAGTTCTATAAAAAATTTGACCATTTACAAATTCCCTTCGAAACATTTGAACAACCTCAATACCTTGAAGATTTTCCTGAAAGTCTGCATTTAACTGAGAGAGTTCCTCACGTACTTGATAATTTGCTCTTCTATATTTTTTTTGCAGCCATAAAATTAATGCAATTACTGGAATCTGTGTGAATAAAAGCAAAAAACCAAGTCTTGGATCTATTAAAATCATGGTTATAGCAATTACCAAGAGGCTTACCACATCAGCCAACACTCCAACGGCACCACTACCAAAAACCTCTGCTAATGCGTCAACATCACTAGTTAGTCTTGTAAGTAATTTCCCGACAGGCATTGAATCGTGATATCTCAAGGACAACGACATTGCATGCGCAAACAAATCATCTCTAATTCGAGCAGTTAACCTTTGACCAACTCTTTGAATGTTGTAAGACTGGTATCCCTGAAGGGCTAAACGTAAAAGAACAGATATTAACAGCAAAGATACCAATCCTCTTATTGAAGAAGTCATTGAGAAACTACTAAACCAAGCAAGAGTCGGTTCTCCTTTTAAGACACTTATTGCCTGACCCACCAAAAGAGGTTGTATAGCACCTGCTAAAGCAACAGGCAGCATAATCAAAAGTATGACAACCAAACTTTTCCTATCTCTATGAAGATATCTACCAAGACGTTTAATCCTACGGAAATCGTTAAAGGCCATATTTTAGAAAGGAGTAACTAATTCTTGAAATCTCATTGCATCTACAATTCTGCCAAGATCTCCTGAATCAAGTCGCAATGAAAGGGGGTTTCCGATTAATCGTGCAGTTGAGTTGAAAAGATGATCAATTTCTATTAATCCATTTTCCTGAAGAGTACGACCTGTTGCTACTAAATCTACGATCGCTTCTGCCATTCCTGTGATAGGGCCTAATTCAACTGAACCTGTGAGATGAACCAATTCAACTGGTAAATCAAGATCTTCAAAGAAACGTCTTGCACAATTTGTAAATTTACTTGCGACTCGACAATGAGCAGGTAAATCTATCGCAGATTTATAGCGACTTGTTTCCTTAACAGCAAGGGCCATATGACACCCACCAAAACCAAGGTCCACTAAATTAGCGACAGACGTCTGATGCTCACTCAATACATCAAACCCAACGACTCCCAACTGGGCTTGGCCATAAGCTACATAGACAGGGACATCGCCATTACGCACAAGCAGGGCGTTGGCTCGGCCACAAGTAGAAGGGACCATTAGCTGGCGATTATTTGGATCTAATACAGCAGAAAAATCCAAGCCCGCATTGGAAAACCGTGTTACAGAATCTTTGAGCAAAGCTCCTTTAGCTAAAGCAACAGTAATCATGAAATCAAGCTGGGATTAAATTTTCCCTCATGAAAGAAATGGCAAAGAAAACAAAAAATTGCATAATTCATGCTCTTCCAGTACTTACAGATAACATTATCTGGATTTGGGAAAGAGGAAGAGAAGCTGTCGTAGTTGATCCATCAGTTTCAGATCCTGTTGTTGAGTTCCTTGATAAGAACAATCTAAGCCTGAATTGCGTTTTACAAACACACCATCATGACGATCACATTGGTGGGACAAAATCTTTGATTACACGTTGGCCTTCAACTCCTGTAATTGCTAGCAAAGAAGATTTGGATAGGATTCCATTTCAATCTTATTCCGTACAAGATGATGATGAGTTAAGAATCTTAGGTTGCAAAGTAAAGGTATTAGCGCTTCCAGGGCATACAAAAGCTCATATTGCTTTCTATTCTTCAGGAATCAAGAACGAAGATACGGAACCTATTATTTTTTGTGGTGACACCTTATTTAGTGGAGGTTGCGGAAGATTGTTTGAAGGTAGCCCTAAAGAAATGTTTTATTCCTTGAAAAAAATTAATTCACTTCCTTCACAAACAAAAATTTATTGTGCTCACGAATACACTGAATCAAATCTGCGATGGGCCAACAACCTTCTCCCTGAAGATTTGTTAATCAAAAAGCGGTTGGAAAAAGTTATAGAAATAAGGGCTAACGGTTTACCAACCCTCCCTAGCACCCTTGAGGAAGAAAGAAAAACTAATTTATTCCTTAGATCTAAAAGTGTTGATGAATTTTATCGCTTGAGAAAGCACAAAGACAACTGGAATGGCTAAATATAGCTTTAATGAGCAAAAGCAATAATTCCCTATGCAACCTTCACGACAAACCAAAATTGAAACAGATGAGGCACCATCCCCAGTAGGGCCATACAGCCAAGCAATACTTGCTGGGGGTTGGCTGTATTGCTCAGGCCAAATTGGGTTAAATCCATCAACAGGGGCAATGGTTGGAGATGGATGTATCGAAGAAGAGACCCGTCAAGTTCTCAAAAATCTTGTGGCTGTAATCAATGCAGCCAATATGAAGCCATCACAGGTCATAAGAACAACTATCTATCTTGTAAATTTAAAAGACTTTGACAAAGTGAACAAAATTTACGGGGAAGTCTTTGGGAAAGGCTCAAGTCCAGCAAGGGCATGCATTGAAGTATCAAGGCTTCCCAAAGGAGCTTTAGTAGAAATTGACTGTGTTGCATGGGCAGATTGAGAGCAAAAAAGTCTAAGAAATTTAAAATTCATGGTTTGCAAGGCGGCCACACTTTTGTCTAGATTAAGTCTTGAACTGCGACAGGCCATGCCCGCAGCAAAGCTGACAATTGGTGAACTAGAGGCTGGTTATCCTCTCTACTGCAAGGCTCTAAGGCGTCTTCTTATCGACGGTAAGACCGCTGAAGAGATCAAAAGAACAGTGTGTTGGGGGCATCTGGAAACTTTAAATCGATGCCTTCCTGGTCGATACAAGGCTCCTGCTTACTTGATGGCATTAATCAAAAGAGACATTGAAGAACCCAAAAATTGACGTTTTTGCGTTTAAGCTTCAAAAATCACATCTACCTTTTCTGCAAAGTCAATATCTTGAATTGACATTGCAGCATTCTCCTCTTCAGAGGATGGGAACAAACTTAAATTTACGTATGTTTTGCCAAAGCTGATATCTGGGTAAATCTCAAGCGATTCAGACAATGTTCCCAATTTATCCAAAAAATCTCTTGTATCTTGATAAGTCTCAAATTCAAAACGCCTCTCTAAACGAATAGGTCTAATCTTTTCTTTCCATTTATGCATTAGTGAAAGGGTACGTTTTCGTCTTAAGAAAGCTAATTCAATATGTGTGCGAGTAGAAGAACAAAATAAATTTATAAATAACTCTCTTCATAAATTTATAATCTTCGCTTGGCTCCGCTTGGTTTAAGAGCTGGTTCAACCTCAACATGAGGTCTTGCAATTATATGTGCTGCAACTAATCCATCTCCAACTCTTTCGCAAGCATCAGCACCTGCCCTCACTGATGCATTAACAGCACCTGTTTCACCACGAACCATTACAGTTACATATCCTCCTCCTATATACTCACGAGCCACCAAATTCACTTCTGCTGCTTTAGTCATTGCATCAGCAGCTTCAATAGCTGGAACCATACCCCGAGTTTCAATCATCCCTAAAGCTATACCTTGAACAGGCTCAAAATTCCCTGAAACTTCATTTGAAGAGTTATTGCTACCTCCACCCCAACCTTTGACAGTTTCTTTTGAGGTAACTGAAGTTCTTTTAGGTTTTGCGCCTGATTTATAAGACGATTCGATAGCTTGCTTAGGAGGTTTAGCTTCAGAATCTATTTTTTCAGAAACAATATCCACAATCTGATTTGATGGATCTGATGCTTTTGAAGCTTTTTTAGCTTGACTATCGCGCGAGGAAGAATTAGTAGCCATTTAAATAAATAATGTTTTTTACAAGAGGTCATTAAGTCCTGAGCTAATCGTCTGGACTCCAATAATCAATAATTCCTCCTATTGTGAGATCAGTTTGGATAGTCGCGTCTGGACAAGCAAATCTTGCTGCCGAGCCACTTGCCGTAAACACCCAATTACCCTGTCTTGCTCCCACCGGATCAACTGCAACAAGTTGCTTTCCTTTATTGTTCTTTAGAACACGCAAATGCATATGCCCTAAGCCTTCGACTCTTTGCGTGCAAACTAAGCGTCCCATAACTTGCATAATTTCCATTACTTAACACCACTTGCAGAATCAGGGTTAGTTGGATCCCAATGGTCAATAATTCCTACTATCGTCAAGTCACTTGGATATGACTTGCTACCAGCAGCCTCTCTAGCAGCTGAGCTACCTACACAAATCACCCAATCATCAGGCTTGCACCCTACAGCGTCTACAGCAACTTTCTTAGAGCTGCCGTCCAAAACAACCTGAAGATGCTTGTGTTCAAAACCAGGAATGCGGTTAGTGGAAACTAGTGGTTTTACAACCTTACAAATCAACATTTCAATGTTCCTCCTTAAGGGCAGGATCGAGAGAAGACCCTACAATTTCTGCAGGGGATTTTGCATCTCGATCACGAATCGTAAGGCATGTATGCAATAGGCCATCATCTACTAGCTTTCGATAACGATTAAAAATAGCACTATCAACTCTCTTGCAATCTGAAACAGCTCTATCTCTAGCGCCAGGGACTCTTCCTGAATAATCAAATCTAATTACAATAGGTATAGGCAAGTCTCGTGAAACATTAAGGCCTTTAAAAATCTTTACGCCTACATCCAAATCAGGAGCCCCTTCTTCAACAGTATCTAAATGAGCAAAATAAGTCAGATTTCGCAAATGTACTTCCTTGAATCCAATACCAACACCAATAAATCTCTCGGCATGACCTTCATCAGGGTAAGGGCCATTATGAACAGTCTTTACATAGTCTATTTGAGATATATTGTTGACTATTAACTTTGAAATAAAGTCCACCATCCCTTTGTCAATATTACCCGTGACACTTTTACGAACTCTTTCTTTAATATATTGAATGGCCTCATTAACAGAAAGTGATTTGGTCTCTTCGTATATTTCCTTTGCAGCAATCCATTGATCAAGAAGGATATCACTGGCCGAATTAGGTATATGAACACGAATCTCATCTGTATCCGTATCAAGGCCTAAAAGTAAAAGGTCAACTGAGGCCCCGCAGCAAAAACTATTCTCTACAGACTGCTTGAAGTCAAGCAGTCTTTGGAGCCCTTCAGAAGCTGCCAGGCTGTCATCACTCCCATGAGCAGCACAACCTTGGGTAGAGGGATTGACTGAACTAAAATGGTAAACGACTACTTTTAAATATCTAGTTGGATCTGTTGGAAGATTAGGCACGCCTTCCCTATATCTTCTATGTTCTGTTTTTACCCAACGATTAACTGTATTTTCGATGTCAAATAATGCTCCTGCATGAGATCTCCTTCTAACTGAACTAAAGGGTATTCTAAGTACATAAGCAATAGAATGAGCCAAGCGTCCATCAGCACAAGGAGTTACATCTAACAAGTGAAAGCCGCATTCTGTAAAAAAAGACTCAAATACTTTGGCTTCTTCACTACTCTCTGAACCACTTAAAGGATCAGAATCAAAAAACTGATTACTTGATAATTGGTGTGCTTGAAAAACACATGCAGCAAATAAAGCTCTCATATCTAACGGACGAACCCAAGCTTTCTCTAAAATATGTTTTGGAAGTTCAAATCCTAATTTTGAAATAGCTAGTTTTTGAGCAATCTCTACAAAATCATTATCATGCTGAAGAGTTGATACCTCTTTAAGGAGGGGAACAATCTCATCAAATCTACCTTTTACTTCTTCTTCATAGGTTTGGAGTCTTTTATTAAAAGTCAAGTCAGTCAAAGGGTGTAATCCATTTGAAAAAATAGATGGCTCCTTTAATACTGGCTTGATTTGTTGAGCAGAAAGATAACTCTTCCTAGGCGCTGTTGGTCCTTGAAGACGACCTCTATTTCCGGCCAGTTTCCTATAGGCCATTAATCAACTACCCTCTTGCTCCGCCAGAGAAAGTAACTAACTGACCTTGTCCAGTATTGCCACTAGAACCTGTGATCAAAAGGTCAGGCTTAGCCATCTCTTCGTTGCGTTTAACATCAAAGGCAGGCATGGCACTCATCGTTCCAGCCCGTGAAGGATTTCTTCTTTTAGCCGAAGCTCCTTCCGTTCCTGTTACTCTCTCTCCTCTAGCCCAATCATCTCCAGTAATGTTTAAGCCTGCAGATTGACCTTCGCCTGTAATCCGAGACTGTGGTCGAGGAGATGAGTTATTCGTTTCAGAGGAACTATTTTCAGGTAATGAAGTAGCGCTAAGCAAAGCTTGCCTACTATCAAATCTAAATTGCTCTGTGCCTGTAACCTTATTTACTGCCATGTCAAATGGTCCTGTTATGTTAGATCCTCTTTCATAGCTAGTACCTGTGACGCCTCCACTGGAGTCACGATCTCCCTGAGCAGCTCTTGCTGGAGGTGTGACCGTAAATCGAGTACCTACCGAAGAGGAGCCATCATTATAGTTACTACTACCTGCTGGAGCTCTTTTCCCACATGCTTGAACCAGCTGATCTGCTCCAACGTAAGGTGTGCCCGTCAGAGGTTCGCAAGCACCCTTCTCAGCTCCAGTCATAACCCCTCCAACCCCTGGCTGAAGTCCAGTCATAGGAGCTCCAGGAGTACCTAATCTTCTAGGACTTCTGTTTTGAAGCTCTTCAATTGAACTTGAATTGCATAATTGAGCTGAATCTTCTAAACCTGAATAAGGTGTCCCTGTAACTGATTTGCAAGTTCCGGGTTCATCACCTGTCACCAAGGACGATCTGCCAGTCATTGTTCCACTAACAAATTGAGATTTATTTGTAAGACTCAATCCAACTTTTTGAGCCTCTGCTGGAGGTTTAGCTGGACAAAAAGAATCGTACTGTTGAAAGCCAATATACTCATCACCAGTTATGTTCTTGCAGCTGCCAGCCTCATCACCAGTTACACTTCCTGCTCTCCCAACTCCTGTTCCTGTCACTGATGTTCCACTAAGAGTATTAAAAAGACCTACTTTTTCTGCGGGCCTACCTTCAGGCAAAGGATCAGTTCCCAAATATTGGTCTCCAGTTAAATGCTTTTCTGCACCTGCCTCATTACCAGTAACACTTGACGTTCTTCCAACCATTACCCCACTGACCTTGCGTCCCTCTTGAGTCAAGCTTTGCCCTACTTTGCGTGGAGAAGGATTAACACCTCCACAATAAGAATTTGTTTGATCAGCAGAAATATACTCAGTCCCGGTAAGATTTTTGCAAGTACCAGGCTCGTCTCCAGTTACTTTTTCAGAACGACCTACCTCATTTCCTGTCACCTGATTGCCATGAGAGGTAGTGGTTAAACTTACCTTTGCAGGTTGATGATTAGGAGGAGGCGTCTGACAAAAAGTATTAATGGTATCTGCACCAAGATATTGTGTCCCAGTAACTGAGCGACAAGTACTAGCTTCATTACCAGTAGTTTTGATTGATCTATTCGCCTGAGTACCAGTAACTAACTGACCAGAAGAAGTCTGACTTACTCCTACTTTCCAATGAGCATCTGCTGCAAGTGCTCCTTCTTTAGAACCATTTTTATTAGGTCCACAAGGTCTTGTTCCACATGACCTTTTCTTGCCTGTAGCTCCACTTTTACTCCTTAACTCTCTCACTCTTTGAGAAATTTCGCGGCTAGATAAATCTGGATTGCCTTGACGAGCCACTGCAGCCGGAGTAGTCGGCTGAATGGCGGCTGATTTCCCATGTTTTGATAAGGCTTCACGTCTAGCCAAAACAAGTGATCTACTTGGATTCTCTATTGCTCTTCGTTTAGTGCTGGTGTTGCGACGAGTAGTGGCTTTGGGAATGTCAAGAGTAAAATGACTAGCGTTTTCAGCTGACTGACGTGCTTTTTCTTCTGCACAAGGTTCACAACAAGCTTCTACCTTAGTATTAACTGAAAGTACTTTTAAAGATTTTTCCGAAGCATTTTTCGCAACATCTACTCTTGTTCTATCTTGACTTTTATCTGCTGTCTTACCACGTTTAGATAGAGCCTCTCTACGAGCAAGCACCAAATCTCTACTAGGGTTACTTATATGCCTAGGGTTTCTTATTTTAGAATGACTGCTTGTTGAAGTCACAGAAATAGATGTTTTTGAATGTGCTTTTGGGGCTGAACTTATCTTGTTTTTACTTGACTTGATAAATGAGGCATCAGTCCTTGTAACGCCTACATCAGATGCAGATCTAACGCGATTAGGACTTGACGAGCCAAGTCCAGAGGCCTGTTTGCCTCCGGTACTAAGAGCCTTACGGCGCTCAAGTGCAAGTTCTCTACTAGATTGTGATGCCATGTCCGCCCCTTTAAAACTTTGTAATTAGAGAGGAGTTAATCCCCTCTTTGAGATATAGATAGCCCCGAGAAATCGAGGCTATTTAAACTGATAACTTAAAATCAGCGTCCTTCGAAAACCACGAAAGCTGTACCCTGGCTTTGGGTATAAGCGTCATAACCGACCATCCGAACATGGTGATCAGGGTATGCACGATGGCAGGCCTCTAGTTCATTAACAAGCACGTTCAGATCCTTCTCGCCGAAGAAAGGTAGCTTCCAATAAGACCAATAGGACTGCATAGAACCACTTGGATGAACATGCTCGATGACAGGGCTCCAACCCTGAGCAATAATGTAAGCAATTTGATCGTAAATTTCGTCCTGGGTCATTGGCGGCAAGAAGCCGAAAGTCTCCAGGGTGGCAACTGTTTGATAGTCACCAACTGTGCTCTGGAAAGGCATGGTGAACCTGTAAGTGAATGGATAAACGCCGTGTTTTATCGGCAAAGAAATTTGAAGGAAGAATTGAAGGGGGAACCTGTCCCCTTCAATTTGCTATTACTGGACGTCAAGCTTGTCGACTGTATCGAACTCAAACTTGATCTCCTTCCATGTCTCAAGTGCAATAGCCAATTCTGGGCTGTGCTTAGCCGCTTCCATAAGGATGTCGCGACTTTCTTTTTCAATTTCTCTTCCAGCATTACGAGCCTTAACACAAGCCTCGAGAGCTACACGGTTGGCAGCTGCACCAGCAGCTGATCCCCATGGGTGTCCATGAGTACCACCACCAAACTGTAGGCAAGAGTCATCGCCAAAGATAGCAAGTAGTGCTGGCATATGCCAAACGTGAATACCACCGGAAGCTACCGCGAATACACCAGGCATAGAACCCCAGTCCTGGTCGAAGAAGTTTCCGCGTGTACGGTCTTCTGGAACGAAAGATTCACGTAAGTTGTCAATGTATCCAAGTGTTGTCTGACGGTCACCTTCTAGCTTTCCAACAACGGTACCAGTATGAAGCTGGTCACCACCAGAAAGGCGTAAGCATTTTGCTAATACACGGAAATGAATACCATGCTTTGGATGACGGTCAATTACTGCATGCATAGCCCTGTGGATATGAAGCAGCATGCCATTCTTACGACACCAGTTGGCTAATCCTGTGTTAGCAGTAAAACCACCGGTAATGTAGTCATGCATGATGATAGGCATGTCGAGCTCTTTAGCAAACTCAGCACGCTCATACATCTCCTCAGGAGTTGTCGCAGTACAGTTAAGGTAATGCCCTTTGACTTCACCAGTTTCTTGTTGAGCAAGCTTTACAGCTTCAGCAACAAACTCAAAACGCTCTCTCCAACGCTGAAAAGGTTGTGAGTTTATGTTCTCATCATCTTTAGTAAGGTCTAAGCCACCACGAAGGCACTCATAAACCACACGTCCATAGTTCTTACCAGACAAGCCAAGCTTTGGCTTAATGGTACAACCAAGAAGAGGACGGCCATACTTGTTCAAGCGGTCACGCTCTACAACAATTCCATTAGGTGGGCCACCACAAGTCTTGATGAATGCCATTGGAAAACGAATGTCTTCCAAACGCAAATGACGTAAAGCTTTAAAACCAAAAACGTTTCCAACCAAAGAAGTCAAAACGTTTGTGATCGAACCTTCTTCAAAAAGGTCTAGGGGGTATGCAATGAATGCATAGAAGGATTCTTTATCTCCAGGAACGTCTTCAATGCGATAACAACGACCTTTATAAAATTCAAGGTCAGTTAGCAATTCAGACCAAACTGTAGACCAAGTACCTGTTGAAGATTCAGCAGCTACAGCAGCAGCCACTTCTTCTCTTGGGACTCCTTCTTGGCCAGTGCATTTAAAGCAAGCCAATAGGTCTGTATCTAGGGGTACATAATCGGGAGTCCAGTAGGTGTCTCTGTACTCCTTAACCCCGGCGTCATACTTCTTACTCATTAGATAACTCCTTAAAGTCGATGTAGGGATATGAAATTGCGCTTTACTTAGTTAAAGCGTCTTATACTTCAGTCCTTTTGACCAAGAAAGTTGCCATTACCCAATGCAGGCTCAACTTCTCTATGAGGGCGAGCAATGATATGAGCAGCAACAAGTCCGTCGCCTACACGCTCACAAGCGTCAGCGCCTGCACGAACTGCTGCGTTAACTGCACCGGTTTCTCCACGTACTAAAACTGTTACGTAACCGCCACCTACGAATTCACGACCTATTAGGCGTACTTCAGCAGCCTTGGTCATTGCATCAGCAGCTTCAATAGCTGGAACAAGGCCGCGAGTCTCGATCATGCCGAGAGCGATGCCCATAGTTTCGTTAGCCATATGCCTTGCGAAAAATAAATGGATGGAATGTTCATGGGGAACAATGCCTGCAGGGATATGACTAAGTCAAGAGATTTTTACTAAAAACCCAATCACCTTCTTTTCTTGGTCTCATAAGCTCAGCTTATGACTATTGGTATGACTGATTTGAACACCTGTGGCAATTTGGGTGAGCGCGCCAAGATATTTGATTGTTTTACGTACTAACTATGTGTATTTTCTTTTCCGAGGCAGGTCCCAAGGCTTTGCTAAGGGGTGGAATGTTCAACCAACCCTGTCTCTAATAATTGCGTACAAGTTAGTCTTAGAAAGAAATCTATAAATTGGAAGCACATCTTCCCTTGATAAAACCTCTTATAACTATTGCAAGCAACAATCCCAAGAAGGTGGCCGAGATAGAGGCAATGCTGGGGCCTCTGCCTATCGAAATTAATAGGCAGCCTAAAGATCTCAATGTCGAAGAGACCGGTTCTACATATCTAGAGAATGCATTACTTAAAGGGGTAGCAGCATCTGAAAGGACTAATGGCTGGACTATTGCAGATGATTCAGGTCTGGAAGTTGATGCTCTAAATGGTAAGCCAGGTATTCACTCTGCTCGTTTTGCTAAAAGCAATGAAGAAAAACTTACAAAAATTCTAAGCAAATTAAATGGGAGCCTATACAGAAGCGCTCGATTTATAAGCGTTATGGTTCTTTGCGACCCAAAAGGAAATCTTGTATGCAAATCAGAGGGTATTTGCTGGGGAGAACTTCTAAATGAACCTGCCTATATCGGAGGCGAATTTGAATCAATCTTTTGGGTCAAAGAAGCAAAGTGCACATATGGAGAATTGACTCAAGCGCAGTTAAGTAAATTAGGCAGTCGAGGGAAGGCAGCTAGAAACTTAGCACCACATCTTCTTAAAGAATTTGGCTTAACTAATTAAATTATCTATTTATTTGATCTATGGATCTCATCGCTGCAGCTGCAGCCTCCTCAACATCTCCCTCTTTCCCTGCAAGAGTGAGTCTTCCAAAAGCACCCACACCTTTAACATCAACAACAGTTATGTTCGAGGCCTTTTCAGCTTCATTAGCAGCCATAAGAACATATCCGGCAGGCTCAGTTTCAAGGATAAACATGCTCATACCAGATTGAATCATGGACCCTCTACGATTTTGTCTATTGATCAAGACAGCATGGTCAGGAGTAATTGCTCGTATGACCTCAGTCCAACTCACTTGAGGCTTCGTTCTCCTATCTATAGAACTGCCAATAGCATCAAGAACCACGTCGCCAGAATGTATAACAGTACTTTGATCTCTATGGTAAAGAGCCAATGAACCAAAAGCTCTTTCAACAACCATCTGTCCAAGTCTTACATTACTTGCTTTTAAAGCTATGTCAGTAACTCTATGTACTGCCATACCAGGAGAAACTTCCATCCACAAACAAGCATCACCTGGGATAGGAAGGAACCCTTGACTAGCAGTTCCCATATAGGCTGCAAGCTGAGGCTGTAAAGAATCTAAGAATACATATGTTCTTAATTCAATCTGCTGAACATGGCTTGCCTGTCTCGAAACAAGAGATTTCTCAGAATCAGTTGTAATTACGCAACTAGCACCTGATGACTGAGGACCAACCTCAGACCCTGTTACAAGCGCACTACCTGAAAGTCGCCGTTCACGGTTATCAAAGCTAGCGATTCCGTTCATGGCGCGGATCTTACAGGAAAATATGTCGTTTTAGGTAATTAAATAATCTTGCAAGCTTGAAATGAACCGATAACTTCAAGGTAACCATACAAGAAAAAATGAATGCTTCTCAAAAAAATACATCCGAATCACAAGCTATACCAACTGATTTAAAGCCTGAGCAAACCTTAGGGCTAATAGGGTTGGGCCTCATGCAAAAAATTTCTAATAGCGAGGGGCCTAATTTAAGATTGGTAGAAGAGAGTCAAGAAAAATGTGATCTTCATGCATTAAGACAGCGTCTTGAACTCATTGCTTTAGCTATACAAACCAGCGCGCCCCTCAGCACCTCGGAAGTAACCTATCTCCTTGGTGCGAGGCCTGGTTCAGAAAAAACAGAACGAGGAGGCTTATCTGCTAGAAGAATCAGTAGAAATGTTTGGAAGCTTTCTCAAGTAAATGGAGAAACAAATTATTGGAGGAATTAAAAGCAAAGTTCAATCAATGATCAATTTGGTCAAACTTAAAGAGAAAGGGTTTCAAATTGCTCATAAAATGCAACAAAAGATATATTCAATCCATAATTTTTTCTTTTTCTAATTGCATCTTTCTATTAATAGATGCAATTTGAAGATAGAGCTTATTTTTTTTTATGAGCGGCGCAACGCTGCTAAAGGAAACTGGACCAAAAGAAGTCTTTTGTGGCCTTACATCAATTGTTTGGCTGCATAGGCGAATGCCTGATGCTTTTTTCCTTGTAGTTGGATCTCGAACATGTGCGCACTTAATCCAAAGTGCTGCAGGAGTAATGATTTTTGCTGAACCTAGATTTGGTACAGCAATTCTTGAAGAAAGGGACCTCGCAGGCCTTGCAGATGCTCATGAAGAGCTTGATCGCGTTGTCAAGAACCTGTTAACAAGGCGACCTGAAATTCGCACGCTCTTCCTTGTTGGATCTTGCCCTAGCGAAGTAATAAAGATCGATCTCGCCAGAGCTGCTGAAAGACTCAATTCTCAATTCAATGGGAAAGTAACCATCCTGAATTATTCAGGAAGTGGTATTGAGACAACCTTCACTCAAGGAGAAGATGGTGCGCTAAAGGCCCTTGTACCATTAATGCCAGAAAGTCAACATAAGCAATTACTTCTTGTAGGGACATTGGCAAATGCGGTAGAGGATCGATTAATAACAATCTTTAAACGATTAGGAATAAATAAAATTGATAGCTTTCCTCCTAGACAATCCACTCAACTTCCGTCTGTAGGTCCTGGGACAAAGATTCTTCTGACTCAGCCATATTTAACAGATACAGCTCGCGTCTTAAAAGATAGAGGTGCTGAGATTCTTGAAGCACCTTTCCCTTTAGGAGTAGAAGGCAGCAGGTTATGGATTGAAGCTGCTGCAAAGTCTTTTGGAGTAAATCAATCTTTAGTTGATGAAACTTTAGAACCTTTGATTATTAGAGCTCGCAAAGCTTTAAAACCCTATATAGAAAAGCTGAATGGTAAAAAGCTATTCCTATTGCCTGAATCACAATTAGAGATCCCTCTTGCGCGCTTTCTTCAAATGGAATGTGGGATGGAGCTTTTAGAAATAGGGACACCCTATTTAAATAGGGAAATGATGAAACCGGAGATAGACCTTCTCCCAGAGAACGTAAGAATTGTTGAAGGGCAACATGTAGAAAAACAACTTGACAGAGTCCGTGAAAAGAAAGCAGACCTTGTTGTATGCGGAATGGGACTAGCAAATCCGCTAGAAGCAGAAGGCTTTTCAACAAAATGGTCAATTGAAATGGTCTTTAGCCCAATCCATGGCATAGACCAAGCTGCAGATCTTGCAGAGCTCTTCGCAAGGCCACTCATTCGACATGATCTTCTAAATCCAACTTCCCACTAAACCACAACAGATTGACTCATGGAACTAACACTTTGGACATATGAGGGACCGCCTCACATAGGTGCTATGAGAATTGCCTCTTCAATGAAAGGTGTTCATTATGTTTTACATGCCCCTCAAGGTGATACCTATGCCGATCTGCTGTTCACAATGATTGAAAGGAGAGGGAAAAGGCCACCTGTAACCTATACAACTTTTCAAGCAAGAGATTTAGGAGGAGATACCGCTGAATTAGTTAAAGGTCATATACGTGAAGCTGTAGAAAGATTTCAGCCTGATGCTCTTCTTGTAGGCGAAAGTTGTACAGCTGAATTAATTCAAGATCAACCAGGATCTCTTGCAAAAGGAATGGGGTATGAAATCCCTATAGTCAATCTTGAACTACCTGCTTACAGCAAAAAAGAAAATTGGGGTGGAGCAGAAACTTTCTACCAATTAGTTCGTGGTTTACTAAAAAATCATTCTCAAAACCAACCAGACCATAAGCCAACTGCCTGGAAATCTGAAGGGAGGAGACCAAGAGTAAATTTATTAGGGCCCTCACTACTTGGTTTCAGATGTCGTGATGACATTTTAGAAATACAAAAAATTCTTTCCCAACATGGAATTGATATCAATGTAATTGCTCCACTGGAAGCTTCACCTGCCGATCTAATAAGACTTACAAAAGCAGATGCAAATGTTTGCTTATATCCTGAGATAGCAGAATCAACTTGTATTTGGCTTGAGCGAACTTTTGGCCATCCATACACCAAAACAATTCCTATTGGAGTAGGCGCTACGCAAGATTTTATAGAAGAAGTTCACAAGATTTTAGAACTAGATTTTCCAACAGCAAAGGAAGAAATAGACCAATCAAGACTTACTTGGTACTCAAACTCTGTTGACTCAAATTACCTAACAGGGAAAAGAGTTTTTATTTTCGGAGATGGTACTCATGCTATATCTGCTGCAAGAATTGCTGACAAGGAGCTAGGTTTTAAAGTAGTAGGGATTGGAACATATAGCCGTGAAATGGCAAGGCAAGTACGTTCTGTTGCTAAAGAGCTCGAGCTGGAAGCATTAATAACAAATGACTACCTAGAAGTTGAAGAAGCAATTAAAGAATGTGCCCCAGAGCTAGTCCTTGGAACACAAATGGAAAGGCATAGTGCGAAACGTCTTGGTATCCCTTGTGCCGTAATTAGTACTCCAATGCATGTTCAAGATGTTCCTGCCAGATACAGTCCCCAAATGGGCTGGGAAGGAGCCAATGTGATTTTTGACGATTGGGTTCACCCCCTAATGATGGGTCTTGAAGAACATCTCATAGGAATGTTCCGTCACGATTTTGAATTTACAGATGGGCACCAAAGTCATCTAGGTCACGTAGGTGGGAGTACCAAAGAAACTGAAGCAGCGCAATCCCAAACTATTCAAGATTCTATTGATTCGAATCGAGCAGATCATCTTCCTTGTTGGACATCAGAAGGTGAAATAGAACTATCAAAAATTCCATTCTTTGTGCGTGGGAAAGTTAGGAAAAATACAGAAAAATATGCTCGGCAGATAGGCTGCCAAGAAATTGACGGTGAAATTCTCTTAGATGCTAAAGCTCACTTTAAGGCGTAAATTTTACCTATAAAAAAAATAAAGGAACTGAGTATTTAGACTTAGCGGGCAATGTTTTGCTTTGTTTATTAGCTTTCATAAACATTCTCTAAAAGAGATATATCGAATTACTCAAACAGTTACCAAGCGCTCATCTTCCTGCTTGAATGTATATATAACCAGTTCAGAAAAAGAAACTTAATGACTACAACCTTAACTCATCACCCAGATGGTGAAGGCAGTGTTCAAGTAAAGCTAGACCCTAAAGTTAATATTGAAGAGGGTGCTTTAGTAATTGCTGTTTACGGCAAAGGTGGTATTGGCAAATCCACTACCTCATCAAACCTTTCTGCCGCATTTTCGAAACTAGGCAAGAGAGTTCTTCAGATTGGATGCGATCCAAAGCATGACAGTACTTTTACCCTTACGCACAAAATGGTGCCAACGGTAATTGACATACTAGAAGAAGTTGATTTTCACAGCGAAGAGCTTCGTCCAGAAGACTTTATGTTCAAAGGCTTTAATGGAGTTCAATGCGTAGAAAGTGGTGGTCCACCAGCAGGTACAGGATGCGGAGGATATGTAACTGGTCAAACAGTAAAGCTTCTAAAGGAACATCACCTTCTTGAAGATACTGATGTCGTGATATTTGATGTACTTGGAGATGTTGTTTGCGGAGGGTTTGCCGCTCCTCTTCAACACGCTAACTATTGCTTGATTGTCACTGCAAATGATTTTGATTCAATCTTTGCAATGAATCGAATAGTTGCAGCAATAAATGCGAAGGCAAAAAATTATAAAGTACGCCTTGGAGGGGTAATAGCGAACCGTTCTGCTGAGTTAGATCAAATAGAAAAGTTTAATGAAAGAACTGGCTTAAAAACAATGGCCCATTTCCGTAATGTAGATGCAATACGTCGTTCTAGACTAAAAAAATGCACAATCTTTGAGATGGACTCCAATGAAGAAGGCGTGCAAGAAGTTCAAAATGAATACCTATCATTAGCTCGAAAAATGATCGAAAATGTTGAACCTTTAGAAGCCGAGCCCTTAAAGGACCGTGAGATTTTTGATTTACTAGGTTTTGACTAAGAAAAACTTATTTTTCAACTCAAACCAACTAACTGCATTGAAAATTTCCAAACATTTTTAGCTGTTTTACTATCTGTTATTCGATCTGACAATTGCTGAGAAAATTGCTGTCTATTTTTATTCTGACGATTTCCCCAACTCCAATGGACACCTGAAACTGCAAATTCAGGGTTAGCAACAACTTGCGCAACTCTTTCTCCAGCCAATGTTTCAGTTACAAATCCACCCGTTATGAATCTTTGAAAAAAAGGAAAGAGCCATTGAAAAATCTTAGGCGTGTTTCTAAAAAGCTTAGTATTTGCAACACAACCTGGATAAAGAGAACTAAATAATATTGAAGAATCCTTAAAGCGTCGATTTAATTCTTGGATTGTGACCATATTGCAGAGCTTGCTATCTTTATATGCTTTCCCAGGCTTAAAACGCTTTCCACTTGCCATACTTATTGGGTCGCGGAATCCTTGCTCGAATCCTGACAAGTCACCCAAGTCAGCTGGGGCTGGTATTGGAATCTTCCCACCAAGCTCCTTGTAATTAGCAGTTACAGTTCCAAGCATCACTAATCTTGGAAACTCAACTCCCCAAGATCTACCTTTCCAAACTGGTCTTTTTGACTGGCTTAAATTCTCTAGTAAAAGCTGAATCAATAAGAAATGACCAAAATGATTTGTAGCCATTGAAAGCTCATACCCTTGAGCAGATCTCTTGGGCTTAGAAAGTCTTGGCATATAAACAGCAGCATTACACACTAAGGCATCTAGTGGTTCTTCCAATGAAGCCAAAAGGTTCTCGACACCTGTTCGTACACTTTCTAAATCACTCAGGTCCATATACATATGCTGAAGCTGGCGTGGACGACCAAATGGCAAACCAAGTTTTACCGCAGATGCTTCTGCTCTTAATGGTGATCTGTTCACCGTAATAACTTTCCAGCCAAGTTCCAGCAAAGCCTTAGTAGCGTATAGTCCTACTCCAGATGTAGTTCCCGTAATTAAAACTGTTCCTGGAGCAGCTTGTGATGAAGACATACCTCGCAAATCCCTTGATTACTTAGTCAACTACGAAGTCCTTCCAAAACCATAGAATTTTAGGAATACTTTTCAACGCCAAATAACTCTCATGCTATTAGGCAAAATCCATTGGTCCTGCTCTTCCATAAAGCGTGACTTACCCCCAATAGAAAAAAGGCTATCAAATCTATAATTTAATTTTCCAAGCCTTTGATTTTCCAATCCAACCAATCTTGATATCTCTAGATTTCGAAGAACCCTTTGATGGGAAGCAAAACCTAAATTAAACAAACTTGCTAAGCCGATAGATAAAAGACCTAATTTCATCAAAAGAGCTATCAGGCTATAGATCAATAACCTATTTTCTTCTTCTATTTCAAAAGCTGATGCCAAGCTCATTGCATCATTAATTTTATAATTTTTGGATAGGTAATTTGCTGACCTTCCAGAAGAAGATTTAACACCCTTTTGTTTCCTTTTGGTAATAGGTTGAGGAATTGGGAGTGGTTGAGCCAAAAATTAACAGCAAGCATTTACCTGCTTCTATCGCAAAGAGCAGGAAAATGCCAATTAATTAAGCTTTTCCAAGACTGATGCCTAGTCTTAAAGCCAGTATCCCTGCATGCATCACAACTACCAGGCAGAGACCAGCAAGATCAATTGTTGGTGATGGAGTCATCGAATAACCTAAAACTTTTTACTATTCTCATCGCAATTGGGGATAAATGGGAAATTTTGCAAAACCCTGTCATGCATTAATGCATTTCATCAAGGTTTCTTGCTATAAAAATTTCATAATTCCCTGAAGCAATGGAGAGAATTACAAAAACCCCTACTGAAATTTATTTGCAGTTCTCGATAAAACAGTGAAAGGTCTTTTATTTAACTCCCCTATTTTAGATGGCCCATGTCAAATGGCCACAGATATGTTAATGCTTGAAAAAGTTGCAAGTAATAATGAATTAACCCTCTTAATTCGTTTTTATAAATGGTCTGGTGGTCCTTGGCTGTCAATTGGCCGCAATCAAAAGGAACTTCCCAAGAAATGGCTGAATTTATATCATAAAAAAGTAATAGATATAGTGCGCAGACCAAGTGGCGGCAATGCTGTTTTACATACTAATGGTTTAACTTATGCTCTAGCTTGGTGTTCACCACCTAGAAAAAAACATCAAGCATACTTTGAAGCTAGCAAGTGGATAACTAATTGCTTTAGCCAACTAGATGTAAATTTAAAATTTGGAACTATAGCTAGTAAGAATGTTAATGAAAATTGTTTTGCCTCATCAACAAATGCAGATCTAATCGATGAAAAAAATTCCAAAAGAGTAGGAAGTGCGCAAGCATGGCGCAAAGGCAATTTACTTCAACATGGTGAAATTCTCTTACAACCTGATGAAGAAATCTGGGCGGAACTCTTTAATTCAAAACCTCCTGAGCCAATTAATGCAGAAATAACCTCATTTGAATTAGAAGATTTATTGGTTGAGTCCTTTATTGCACAATGGCCAGATATTGATTTACATAAAACTAATTTCAGCCTTCAGGATATTGCCAAAGCAAAAGAAAATTCTAAAAGTTATTTTTTTGAATTGTCCAAATTAGATACTTGAACCATCCCGTTACTGACCATATCGTCAACTAATTTCTTTAATGATATCCCAAGAGGATAAGAATTTTTGTGTCTTGCTGCTTCTAAAAATGCTTTAGGAAGTTTAAGTCCAATACGACTAAAGACAGCATCGCCAATATCTGCTTTATCTAAAGTACCTGAAGGCAGACCAGCTGAATTAAACACCAATATTCTTGTGCAGTTTTCTTTTGCCAAGGCTAAAACTGCATGCCAAATAGGTTCTTTCTCAGATATCGAAGGTAATTCTTTAAGAGGCCTTAGGTATTCCGATAAAAGGTACTTTTCCCAATCTTGTACAGGGATATTTTTCAATACCTTCTCTGTCAAGTAACCAACCCATCTCCCACCACTACATATAAGTAACCATTCATCAAAATTTTTATCTCTGGAATTATCTAAATGCAATTGACTAATACTTTTCAAGGTCTCGCTTGCCTCTAAAACTCTAAAGTTTTTTCTGGCTGCTTGACTAACTTTTAATTCCAATAATATTTCCTCTAAAGCAAATATTTGATTCTGTGAACGCGCTGATGCTAAACCAAACCAGCCGATAACTATCAACCATAACCCGCCTAAGCCACCCGACTTAAAGCAAATAAAACTCCCACAAAAAATTGCAAATATAGAAAGAGTTCTACTTGAAGAATTTGCAAATTTCAACCCTTTACGCTTACTACCTGTAAAGTACCAGACCAGTGAGTTGAGAATTATTCCTCCATCTAATGGTAAGACTGGTAACAAATTAAACAAAGCCAAGATAAGATTTATAGTCCCTACTTGAACTAATAAATTAGATACTATTTGACTTGAATTGGGAAATAAATGTAAAGAGCTAAAGCATATAAATGCAAGAAAAAGGCTTATCACTGGTCCAATAATGGCGACCCTGAAGCATGACATAGCCGTTTCGCATTGCTTCTCAATTCGAGTACCGCCACCAAATAAGAAAAGATTAATACTAGTCACTTTTATCCCTTCCCTTAGTGCCATGAAAGAATGTCCTAATTCATGTAGAACAACTGATAAGAACAGAAGTGAAGAGGTCAAAAGGCCTATGGACCAAGTCAATAAAATATGTTCTTTTGTATCCAAAAGGGTTTCTATTTGCTGCTGTGAAGCAAAGGTAAAAACAAAACCGATAAACAACCAACTTGGATGAACCCTTATAGGGATCCCACGAATCCTCATAAACTCGATGAACTGCAAATTCGCACCTCCATATAACTTAAAGATGTTGAACGGTTTCCCAATCCTATAAAGAAGTCCATTTATCGTCTTTAACAATGAAGGTTCAATTAAAACCAGCGATCAAAATCTGCGGTGTCACAAAAAAAGAACAGGCTCTAAAAATAGCCTCCCTAGGGACAGATGCTATAGGAGTTGTAGGAGTGAATAGCTCTAAACGTTACTTAGAAAACAAGCAAAGAAGAGAACTTTTTCAAGCTCTTGAGCAATATTTCCCTGATATAGAAAGAGTGTGGGTGGTAAGCAACCCATCTGAAAAAGATATTTCAGAATGCCTGACAGGGGAAGGATGTCCTTCTGTTATTCAACTTCACGGCAAAGAATCTTATGGAATTTGCAAAAGATTTAAAGAGAAGTACCCAAAAGTGAAATGGTGGAAAGCATTACGTATTCGTCAAAGAAAGCAACTGCTTCTTGCTGAAAGCTACCAGCAATTTGTAGATGCAATACTTTTTGATACATGGAGTGCTAAAGAGCTAGGAGGAACTGGGAAAAGACTTCCTCTTGAATGGTTTAGTGATGTCAACTTTCAGAAACCTTGGTGGTTAGCAGGAGGAGTTTCTGCAGAATGGGTCCCAGAGATTCTTGCAAAAGCCAATCCATATGGAATCGACGCATCTAGTAAAATAGAAAAATCACCAGGAATAAAAGATATTGAGCAAGTTGAGCTTCTAATAAAATCAATCAAGAATTAGAACGATCCGGGATCTTTAGCCACTTGACAATAAAAACCAAATATTCTTTAAAAATCACAAAAGTTAAAATAGGAAACTTTAGAAAAAGCTAAAAAGCTCCAGAAGCTGGCATTAAAGTCATGTCTTCTATTACCTGCTTTGATGGTTGTTGAGCTAAATGAAAAAGTTCAGCAGCAACTTGATCTACCCCAATCATCAACTCCCGATTAAAATCAGCCTTAACGTCATCTGAATCCCATAGACTCGAATTAACAGATCCCAAGGTAAGAGTGCAAGCTCTAATAGAATTGATTTTTTCCTCTTCAGAGAGGCATTTAGTAAAGCTAACTAATGCCGCTTTGCTAATGCAATAGGCACCCCACTGTGGAAATGCATTTCTAGAAGCATGACTGCTTACATTAATAATGAGACCTCCATTAGCTCGCATTAAAGGAACAACTGCTGAACAAACTTGGAAAACACTGGTCAGATTGACTTGCATCAAACAATTCCACTGCTCAAGTGGCATTGAAATCAATTCACCTGTCCAAGCAATGCCAGCATTGTTTATTAATACAGATGGGCAGAGGCCATTCTTCAATAAGCCTGATATACCTGGAGCGATTTGATCAGGTTGCGACAAATCCAACGCCTTAAAAAAAACCTTGGAACCTGAACAAGAAAGTTCTTCGGATAAAGTTTTTAATTTCTTTTCGTTGCGGGCTACTAAAAGAAGATCCCAGCCTGATTTTGCAAATAATTTTGCTGTAGCTTCTCCAATGCCTTTGGATGCACCTGTAATTAGTACTGTTGGCAAATCAATTTTTAAAATTAATAGTATAAATCTAATTAATTACCTCTTCATTCGAAGTGCTTGGCTCTAAAAATCTACCCATTTGTCTAAATTTCTCATAACGTTTTTCTCTTAATTGTTTCGCAGTAAGAGCATCAAGATCTCTCAGATTACGAGCTAATGCTTCTTTTAGCGCTTCGCCTGCCTGTAAAGGTGCCCAATTATTCCCCCCAGAAGGCTCTTTAATAACTTCATCAACTATTCCCAAAGCCATTAAATCGTCACCTGTAATCTTCAATGCCAATGCTGCTTCAGGTGCTTTGGCTGCGTCCCTCCAAAGTATCGAAGCACATGCTTCAGGGCTTGCCACTGTATAAACACTATGTTCAAACATCAATAATTTATCTGCGACACCAATACCTAATGCACCCCCTGATCCACCTTCACCAATAACTGTTGCTATAACAGGAACCCTTAATCGAAACATTTCCCGAAGGTTGACCGCTATAGCCTCTCCTTGCCCTTGCTCCTCTGCTAGTAGGCCTGCATAAGCACCTGGAGTGTCAATGAAAGAGATAATTGGCAGATTAAAACGATCTGCATGATCCATTAACCGTAGAGCTTTTCTATAGCCCGATGGTTTTGCCATGCCAAAATTTCTTGCCACATTCTCTTTAGTGTCTCTACCTTTTTGCTGACCAATGACAAGAACCGCTCTTTCATCTATACGCGCAATACCACCTATCAAAGCCTTGTCATCACTGGAGTTCCTATCTCCATGCAACTCTATCCAGTCATCACAAAACATTTGAATATAATCAAGCGTGCTAGGTCTTTGAGGATGTCTGGCAACTTGTATTTTCTGTGCTGGCGTCAAAGCTTTAAATATTTCATCTCTTCTTCTTGCAGCCAGAGTTTCTAGTTGAAGTAATTGTTGGCTCACATCAACTTCTGAATCTCTGGCAAGTTCTCTAATTTGGTCTATTTGCTTTTCGAGCTCAACAAGTGGTTTCTCAAATTCCAAAAGGTAACGACGCGCCATGAAAACAAATGCAAATTGCAGGATCAAGCAATGGCTGCCTGAAGACTGGCCTCATTTAGGCCTAACACAGAAAAACCATGCCTAACTGAGGCTTCTCCGATAAAGTCCATTTTTTGAAGGGTGATGTTATTCCTTCCCCAGCTGAAATTGGTATGACATTCTTCAAACTCTAAAAGCATTGCTTCTGCGAAACAAGCGAACATTTGCCTTTGAGGCTTATCCATTGCAGCAAGCTCCATCATATTCCAGCCGATATCTGTAAAGAATTCGACTATCCCCCCTTTTAAGACATGAATGCCTGACCCATTGAACTTGGAATCTAGATTCTTAGGATATCCACCATCAATCATCAAACAAGGATTCTTTAATGTAGATCTATCGATTTCCAAAGTCTTTGGCAAACTAGCAACCCAAATAATTGCATCAGCCTGAGGTAAAGCTTCTTCCAGGTTAAGTATTTGGCCTCCACCAAGATCCTTTTGAAGATCTTGTAAAGGCTTCTGTTGCCTAGCAACTAATAAAAGCTCTGCAACCCCTGTTCTTTCAGACAACCATCTGCAAACTGCACTACCAATGTCTCCAGTTGCCCCCACTACAGCGACACGAGCCTTTCTCAGATCAATTCCTATAAGGGGTGCATTGATTTCCAACTGCCTGCAAATAACCCAAGCAGTATGAGTGTTGCCAGTAGTAAAACTTTCCCATTCAAGAGTGGTATTTCTTACTTGTTTGTTCTGCAGAAGATTAAAATTTTCAAAAATTATTGATGTAAAACCCCCTAAGGCGGTGATATTGATGCCTTTCTTTTGAGCAAGTTCCATAGCATTTAAGACCTTTCTTCTTGCAGTTTTAAAACGACCTAGCATCTCTGGAACAAAACAAGAATCTATATAAGCTCCTTCAATACGCTTACCTATAGCACTTACAACATTTACATGCTCCACAAGTTGAGGAGGGGCACTACACCAAACATCAAGGTCTCCCTTGGCAATATGTTCATATCCCAAGCCTTTTGCCTTTTCTTTGGCATCATCAAAACTTGTTGAATGTCCGATTAGTCCAAACATTATTTAGATCAAAAATACAAATCGGAATTATCCCTATTAAGGGTAGCTTGAGACACTAGCTCATCATGTACAAAGTAAAAGGATCTATTCCTATTAATTAACTTAGAATAAATACAAACAAAAGAAATTTTGACTTAGCAATCTTTAAATTGAAGTCTTCATACTATCGCTGCTAAAGCCATCCTAGCTATTTCTCTTGAATCCAAGCCCATTTCTAATAAAGAATCCTGATAAGCAATCATAAATTCCTCCATTAGTTCCTCCTTATCCATTTGAAGCACTTCTGCATCTTCCGCAACCTGATCAAGCATTGACTTGATTATTGGCAAATTCTCTTTGTTTGCCTTTATCAACTCCTCCTTACAAGTCTTAAGATTGGCCTTTAGCCATTCTTGGCCATAGTTGAGATGTAAATACTCGTCTTTTACAACTCCCTCAGTAATTTTCTTTGCAAAGGGGTCAGCGACACGTATATAAACGTGATATGCCGAGATAGCAAAAGCCTCTATAAGAATGGCTTGAATTAAGAAGCATGTAGTGATTTTTTCTTCTTTTAAAGCCTTCTGAAAATTCCCATGCAAACGAGAAAAGAATTCTTTGGCGAAAGGCATGTCAGCAATAACACCAAGATTTTTGCCGCAAGCTGTAAATCCCTTCATATGTCGCATTTCCATGATTGCAAGCTTTTTAAGCTCCTCTGCCTTCTCAGGAATAAGAGTTCCTATTGATACATAGTTGTCATGGGCTTCCTTCTCCCCCTCTATAACAATCGCATTGATACGACTGTAAGCATCTTTATATTTTTCGGAAGTGAAGTCAGGCAAGCTTTCCGCATTACCAGCTAAATCACCAATAACCGCAACCTTAGAAGATTCAAGAGTTTGCATAATTTTCTTCTAATTAAATTTGTCAATATGAGGAACTTTACATAACTAATCAAAAAATGTGCAGCAATTTATCAGTCCTTATTGCTATTTGAACTTTTTAGAGGGTTTAAAGGAGGCCAATCACTGTTCATCAAATTTAAAAAAAGCTTAGTCCAATGATCTATCAAGGCTTCTTGCAACCTTTCCCCCAGTTCATAGTTTGCCCCTCTGCTATCACCCACAACCCCTGTAGAACTGATGTCTTTCGTAAGCCATGCATATGGTGCAGCGCCTTCTAAACTCCAGCCTTCTGGAATAGGAGGTTTTGGGAAAGAATTTTCATCACCGTCAAATGGTCTGGCATTACCAACCAATTCAGATTGCAGAGAAAGCATTAAACTTGTTTCTGCTAAAGCGGCATGAAGCCCTTCCTCTACTTCTCTGTTAGGGAGCAAATCCTTTAAAGCCTCTACACCGCTCCATAAGAAACAAGGCAAGACAGCCATAAATGGACATTCTTTCCTTAACTGTCTTGCGATTGTTTGCAAAAGTCCTATCTGACCACCATGAGCGTTAAAAAAAATTAATCTTTTAACTTTCATCAAAGCAAGCTGATTACCAATCTCACTGACAAGGCCCAGCATCAAATCTGCTGAAAGAGTAAGTGTTCCAGGGAAACCTGTATGTTCCGGAGAAAAGCCTATTTCCTGAGGAGGAAGCATCCAAATAGGCATCTCATCAGGCAATCGATTTAAAACCTCCGTAAGGATTCTTTCAGCAAACAAAATATCGGTATTCAAAGGCAAATGAGGTCCATGCTGCTCACAAGCACCAAATGGCCAAACCAAAGTAGATCCCTCTTTTGAAGCTGCTTGAGAAGCTTCGGGCCAACTTAAATAATCAAAACGTCGAAATTTAGAATTAATTGAAATCGCCTCCTTTTAGAGAATTAATTTAACGTTGCCTGCAAGAATGACTCATTGACAACCCCCCAGGGGAATATGGCTGAACCAGGAAGCACTCAACCAAATAGGCCTAACCCGCCCTCAAAGGCCCCGCGAAATGCGCGCAAACCTTTGCAGGTAATGCATATCAGTAGAAAGGAAGAGCAAGAAAATCTTCAAAAAGAAGAAGAAGAACGCATAAACAATGAGTACATAAATGCTCCAAAAAACGACGTTCCTCAGAACCTTCAACTACCAAAATCGCCAACAAAGTTATCAAATTCTGATAACAAAACTTATTCAAACGAATTAGAACTTGAGTCTATAGAAAATCTTTCGATGGCTGATCTTCTTGAAAAAGAATCCATTCAGTCAGAAAATTTCAAAGAAGCTAGTTTTCTTGAAAGGAGTGTCGATGATTTTGATTTTGATGAGGATGCATTTTTAGAAGCTTTAAATGAAAACGAGCCTGTAGGGGCAACGGGAGAAATCGCAAAAGGATCCGTAATAGGTGTTGAGAGTGATGGAATCTATGTAGACATAGGTGGAAAAGCACCAGGGTTTATGCCTAAAAACGAATGCGGGCTAGGTGTAATTACAAATCTAAAAGAGCGTTTCCCGAAAGGACTGGAAGTTGAAGTGTTAGTCACTCGTGAACAGAATGCAGATGGGATGGTCACTATTAGCTGTAGAGCACTTGAACTGCGAAAAAGCTGGGAGAAAGTAATGAAACAAGAAAAAGCTGGAAAAGTTACAGAAGTAAAAATTAATGGTTTTAATAGAGGAGGTGTTACTTGTGACTTAGAAGGTCTGCGAGGCTTTATACCTCGCTCTCAACTTGAGCAAGGTCAAAACCATGAATCGCTAGTAGGCAAAAGCTTTAAGGTTGCCTTTATAGAGGTAAATCCAGATACAAGAAAACTAATTCTTTCTGAAAAGAAAGCTGTAATTACTGCAAAATTTGCAGAATTAGAAATTGGCCAAGTTGTTGAGGGGAAAGTTTTAGCAATTAAACCTTATGGTTTCTTTATTGATTTAGGTGGTATTAGCGGACTTTTGCATCAATCAATGGTTACGAATGGCAGCATAAGATCTTTAAGAGAAATTTTTGTTCAAGGCGAATTAATCAAAGCCATTATTACTGAACTCGATCCGAGGAGAGGGAGAATTGGCCTAAACACAGCGATGCTTGAGGGCATTCCAGGTGAGATACTTGTAGAGAAAGAGAAAATTTTAGCTGAAGCAGAAGAACGCGCAAAGAAAGTAAAAGACCTTCTCAAAAAAAATGAAGACAATACATCTGAATAATGGATTTCACTCAAACCAAAGCGCTCCAAAAAGGCAAATCAGCAGATTGGGAAGTTGACTTTTACTCTCGACCAATCATTGAGGCTGATGGCAAAAAAAGGTGGGAACTACTGATATCAAGCAGTCAAGATATCTCAAACGAAGAAACTTTTCGCTGGGAGAAACAATGTCCTGCAAGTGAAGTCAATTCAATATGGCTTTCGACAGCACTAGAAGAAGCACTCAGAGAAGCCAAAAAACAAGGGTGGGGGCCTCCTCAAAGAATTAGGTCTTGGCGAGCCTCTATGAAGACTATGATAAAGAAAGCAGCTGAATCATTGGGCCTAGAGGTTAAAGAGAGCAGAAGAACATACTCTTTGCTTGATTGGCTTGCAGAAAGAGAAAAGACAGTCTATCCAAATCTCCCTGGCTATATGGCTGGCCCTATAGCTCCTCCTCCTGCAAGGATCCTTAATACTCCAATACCCCTCCCAGAAGCGCTAAGAGGAGACGCTTGGAATTTTGCTTCACTTGATCTCGAAAGCCTTAGAGACTCCAAAGACTGGCCGATAGAATTTAAAGGGCTTTTGCCAATCAGACCAAAGCTTCAACCCCTGGTCCCTGTTCCTGGCTTACGCCTATTTAGCAAGAATCGATCTTTCGCTTTGGCAGCCTGGCTTAGTGGTATAGAACCAGTAAAACTAGTTATAGAAGAGAATCAATTAATACTAGAAGCTGGGCAAGAAGACAGATGGCTTGTTACAGACATGAGCAAACTAGACTCAGAAAAAGCACAAAAAGACCTCCTAAGTTCAAAAGATCAACTAGATGGGCTTCAATTTATTGCAATTCAAAGTTCCCCAGAAGAAGAGAAATTTTCTGGTTTTTGGATGCTTAGAGATCATTCGATAACTTAGGTCTAATATAATCAAAAGTAATTACTTACAAGCAAATAGGTGCTTAAAGAAGATTGGAGTAGTTCAAATACAAAATATGGCCTTTTAATCCAATCTAATCTTTTTAATCGCCATGGTTTTAGGCATGGTTTTTTCGGCAAAGCCTCACAGGACTATGGTCCAAAAGAATTATCTAAGTGTTTTAATATTACTCACAGCTTTGCATCATTAAATCAAGTTCATAGCAATAGAGTAGTTACAACATCCGAATTAAATCAATCAGGAGATTTATGTGCAGATGGCATTATCAGTGATGGGCAACAAGAGAGTCTTTGGATATATACAGCTGATTGCATACCTATTATTTTTGGAAATATTAAAACTGGTCAAGTAGCCGCAACACATGCAGGCTGGAGAGGGCTTACAAAAAATATCATTAAAGAAACTATCTCAAAGCTCAAAGCTTTTGATTCTGATACAAGTAATCTTATTGTTGCTTTAGGTCCAGCAATCTCTTTAAAAAACTACCAAGTTGATAAAACTGTAATTGATCTAATTAGCAAAAATATACAAGAGAGAAAGGCTAATCTCCTTCAAAAGAGTAGACTTGTAGATTTAATTGATATAGTTAAGTGTGAGCTAAATACAGATAAATTCTTACTAGATATACGTTCTATAGCCAAGTGTCAATTAAAAATTGAAGGGATAAGAAGTAGCAATATAAGTGTCAATAAAAATTGCACCTATGAAGAGAAAAGCCTATTCTCTTCATGGAGGAGAGACAAAATAAAATCTTGGCAATGGAGTACTATTTTAACGAGAAAATACAAAGAATGCTCAAGCCAAGTCTAGTCACATTCCCAATCTGCCAAGCCTAGTTCTTTCATAGAATTACCCAAGTCTTCCTGAGAGCTAATCTTAATCACCTTAGATAACAATTTACCTTCTTCATAACCGACTGGTTTTAGATTAACTTTTGTCCTTCTGGGAAGTTCTTTCTTTAAATATTTAAAAGCAAATTCTTCATTCTCAGGCTTAACACTCAGGCATGCAATCTTGATACTATAGATACGATTTTGATCACCTATTTGGATGGTTGTAGAATTATTTATCTGAAAAACTTCAGCTGCTAAAGCTTGAATTGGAAGCGAGCATAATATCAAGAATAGTAAAAGTAAAAAAGTGAAAAATAATTTCATTAAATCTAAAATAGATTCTGGAAAAGTTTAATTAATTTGAAGTTTTCAAGTCTTAAATATGAAAACAAAATTTCATTCTCTTAAAAATCTTCTTTTTGAGTAAGGCCAACCATTTCTGCATTACTTTTCCCAGGTGGAACCATAGGATAACAATTCTCATCTCTACGTACATTCACATTTACAAGGGCTGGTCCATCCGAAAACAAAGCTTCTTTTAATTTATCTCTAAAGGTACTGCGCTCTTCAATCAAAACCGAATTAATTCCAAAAGCATTTGCCAAAGCAACAAAATTTGGCTCTCCGTCAAGCATATTTGTTGCAGAATACCTTTCCTCATAAAAACTTTGCTGCCACTGCCTTACCATCCCTTGCCAATGATTATTAATAATAATGATTTTTGTATTTAATTTATATTCAGCAATGGTTGCAAGTTCTTGAATATTCATGAGGATACTTGCATCTCCAGCTATACATATAACCTGTTTTTCTGGCAAGGCGGTTTGAACACCAACAGCCGCAGGCACCCCGAAGCCCATAGTGCCTAAACCTGCACTGCTAATCCATTGCCGAGGACCATTACGCAAATATTGTGCAGCCCACATTTGATGCTGACCAACATCTGTAGTTATATATGCATCAGGAGCCAAATCTCTTATTTCTAGCAGAACTTCCTGAGGGTAAATCATACCTTCAGGGCTAGGGGTAACAAGCGGATACTGCTTTTTCCACTTATTAATCAATTCAATCCAATCTCTAGTGATTGGATTTATATTTCTAGCATTGCTTAATTCAACAATTTTCTTAAGGCTGATAGCAACATCACCTAGCACAGCAACGTCAGCGACTCTATTTTTATTCACCTCTGCAGGGTCAACTTCAAAATGAATCACCTTCGCTTTTGGTGCAAATGTTTCTAATTTCCCAGTAACTCTATCGTCAAATCTTGCGCCAATAGCTATTAATAAATCACACTCGGTAACTGCAAAGTTTGCATAGGCAGTGCCGTGCATGCCAAGCATGCCTACAGAAAGATTATCCCGCTCGTCATAAGCTCCCTTCCCCATTAATGTTGTAGTTACTGGCAACTGATGTCTTTTTGCTAAATCAGCCAAGCTGCTATGAGCACCTGCTGAGATAACTCCTCCTCCCACATATAAAAGAGGTTGTCGAGACTTCTCTATCAATGTCAAGGCTTCTGCAATAGATGAATCACTAGGCTGGGGAGGGAGCTTAAAGCCCCTTGGTATAACAGAACCTGGCTTGACAGGCTTGTAATTAAATAACTCTTGACCAACATCTTTTGGGATGTCAATCAAAACAGGTCCAGGTCGACCTGATGCTGCAATAAAAAAAGCTTGAGCAACGACAGATCCAATTTCAGAAGGATCTCTTACTACCCAAGAATGTTTAACAATTGGAAGAGTAATTCCAAAAATATCAGTTTCTTGAAAGGCGTCAGTTCCTATTGCAGGTCTTGGAACTTGTCCGGTAACAACAACCAATGGAACTGAGTCCATCTGAGCAGTGGCTATTCCCGTTACAAGATTCGTAGCACCTGGGCCAGAAGTGCCAAAACAAACGCCTACATTTCCTGTCGCTCTAGCGAACCCATCCGCAGCATGAGCTGCACCTTGCTCATGCCTTACCAGAATATGTTTTAACCAACCTTGTTGCTCGGCTTTATAAACTGAGTCATAAATAGGAAGAATTGCACCACCTGGATATCCAAAAATTGTATTTACACCATGAAGACGCAAGGCATCCATAAGGGCATCTGCCCCTAATATATGGGAATGTTCCTGATTCTCTGAATCACCCAGGCCTACCGGTGAAGAAGTCAGGGTCACGGCAGAAAATGTTCGCTGTATCAATAAATGCTATATGGCTAATGCTTACTTTGCCCAGGAAATATAAAGAAAAATTCAAATAATAAGCCTAATAGGCTAATTATTTGATATTCGAACACAGGAATTAAAAGAAAAAATCGTTTATAGCAGGCCTATGTAATGCAAAGGCCCATTCCCAATGAACAACTCTAATGAAAGTACAATAAATACAAACATTGCAACTCTACCGTTCCAAACTTCAGCACTATTATTCCATCCCCATTGCCATTTCTCTTGGGGATAAAGCTTAACTCGTTCAGGCAATTTTGCAGCTTCATCTAGACTAATTTCAGGCCCTTCAAGGCATGAAGTAACCAAATCTGCAAGTCCATGTATGAACATTGGATAGGTATCTAAAGCTCGAACTCTTCTAAAATTCTTTATACCAAAACCCTTTGCTATCTCTCTATATTCTATATCAATTTCTTGCAGCGTTTCGATATGTTCGCTTACAAAACTAATTGGTACAACAACTAGTTCCTTTTTTCCTGAATTAGCAAGTTCTTCAAAAACATCCTCAGTATATGGCTGAAGCCATTCTTCTGGACCAACTCTACTCTGATAAGAAAGAGTATAAGGATTGCTATAACCTAATGCTTTCTCAAGTTGGTCAATAATCAATATTGAACAATCTTCAATTTCATCCTTATAAGGATCCCCGGCCTCTTCAACATAACTTTTAGGAACCCCATGAGCAGTGAAGCATACATGTGCTTTCTCTGGTGATTCACATAGCAATATTTCCTCTTGAATTAATTTGGCCATAGAAGTTATATAGCCTTTATTATTAAACCAACTTCTAATACATCTTATAGGTAGTTTTTGAAAGGCAGGATCTGCTTCCCTTAATCTTCTAAGCTCTCTAAAACTAGAGCCACTTGTACTTATAGAAAATTGTGGATATAGAGGAAGTACAACAACCTGATTTATGCCATCAGCCTTTATATCTGATACAGCCGATTCAGTAAAAGGGTGCCAATATCGCATAGCAACATAACTTGTTGCATCAATACCTCTCTGGCGAAGTTCACTTTGCAACTCTCTAGCTTGTTGCTCTGTAATCCTCCGCAAAGGAGATCCACCACCAATAGCTTGGTATGCCTGCTGAGATCTTGAACTTCTAAGAGCACTAATAAACCAAGCAAGAGGTTTTTGAAAAAACGGAATAGGAATTCTAATTATCTCAGGATCAGAGAAAAGGTTGTACAAAAAAGGTCCAACATCCTTAATGCGCTCAGGTCCCCCAAGATTCATTAAAAGAATGCCTACCCTAGTCATAAAAAACTAAGAATGAGGGCTTGAGCTTAGCCCCTAATGACGTCAATGTATGTGTAACCATTGAGACTAATGACACTAAATAGTGAACTCCGGAACATTAATCTCAATCTTGCCTCGGAAGGGGTGAAATTAAGAATTGAAAAGAGAGGACAAAAACTATCTATTCGAGGGCCATTGCCATGTAACAAGTCACATGAGAATTTTAAAGTCCAAAGAATTAGCTTAGGCATACCTGCAAGCTCAGAAGGTCTAATCCAAGCCTTAAAAAAACTTCAACTAGTTTCTCTACAAATTGAGCATAAACAATTCACTTGGGAAAACTGGTCAGTCAAGAAGCAAGAAAAAACAAAATCTAACTATCAAACAGAAATAGAAGGTGCAATAGCAAAATTTGAATCGCATTTTTTTGAAAAGAAACATATAAGAACTATGGCCTCAAGCCAAATATCTAATTGGAATTCAGCTTATAAACCATATTTAAAAAGGCTTAAAGAAATTGCTTTTGACAATGGCTCACAATTAAACAAAGAAATAATGCTCAGAGCACTATCTAGCTATTCAGAAAATACTAGAAGTAGGCAACAGTGTGGAACTGTTATCAATTCTCTTGCTAATTACCTAAATATCCAATTACCCCAAGATTGGAGGAAAATAGCTTATGGCTATGGTTTGCACAAGGCACAATTTAGAAAACTGCCAAGTGATGAGCAAATAATAAGTTCTTACAAATCAATCCCAAACCAAAAATGGAAATTAGTTTTTGGGTTAATTGCAACGTATGGGCTAAGAAATCATGAAGTGTTTTTTTGTGATATTTCTTGCCTAAAAAAAAGTGGGGATAAAGTTTTAAGAATATTTCCAAGCACAAAGACAGGGGAGCATCAAGCTTGGCCCTTTCTCCCAGAATGGGTAGGAATCTTTAACCTGGACAAACTAGGAGACTCTCTCATTGAATTACCAGAAATTCAAAAAGACTTGTCAAAAACAACTCTTCAAAAAGTTGGACGAAGAGTAACTGAACAATTCAATAGGTACAAAATACCCTTTACTCCGTATGACCTAAGGCATGCTTGGGCTATTCGTACAATACACATTGGTCTGCCAGATACAGTTTCAGCAAGAATGATGGGTCATTCTGTGGCCATTCATACTCGGACTTATCATCATTGGATAACAAGAAGAGATCAGCAAAAAGCTGTAGATGCTGCTTTAGGTAAACAAAAAGTTGCTTAATGTTTTACAGCAAAATCTAATATATAGTTTTTAATAGCAATTGAATTCTTATGATTAAAAGCAAAGGTAATGAAGAGGAAAGGCTAAAGGAATTAGACAAAAAATCTCAACATATTGGAATGGGTGGTTATTTAGAAGCAGATCTTAAAGAAGATGCTTACATTAAACGTATGAAGCAAAGAAAAGAAGTTCAAGAGAAAAGAGTAAAAGAAAGAAATATCCAAAAATCTTTAATCATTATTTTCACAGGTAATGGCAAGGGGAAAACCACTGCGGCCTTAGGCATGGCCATAAGGACTCTAGGCCATAATAAGAAAGTTGCAATTATTCAATTTATTAAAGGGGGGTGGGAGCCTGGCGAAGCTAGCGCATTAAAATTATTCGGTCCTTTACTAAGCTGGGATGCCCTTGGAGAAGGGTTTACTTGGGAGACCCAAGATAGGAATAAAGATAAGGATCTTGTAAGGAAAGCTTGGGAGAAATCAATATCTTACTTGATAAATAGTGAATACAAATTAGTGATACTTGATGAAATCAATATTGCAATTAAGCTTGGATATATTTCTGTAGAGGAAGTAATACAAGGAATCGAAAAAAGGCCTCCTCTAACGCATGTTGTTTTGACTGGTCGAGGTGCACATAAAGACCTTATAAGCAAAGCAGATTTAGTAACTGAAATGAAATTATTGCATCATCCTTTTAGAGAGCAAGGTGTTAAAGCACAAGAAGGTGTTGAATTTTAAAATATTAACTTAGCCTAGATCTTCTTCAATAAGTTTAGAAGAAGCAACCAAAACTGATAATCCACTCACTAATATTGCTCTATGAACAGATGGATCTTTCCAGGAATCCTCTTCTTTGCAACTTCTCAAAATTGCAGAAATAGTTAGTTTTGCCATTATTAAACTGTCGGATGAAGAAGCTTCCACAAGAAAATTACCTTTAATTAATTAAAACGTACGATTAAACCACAGACCAGCAAACCCATACAGATACGAAGATCTTTTAAGAACCTTGCTACTGTCTTATAGATATCGACCAAGAATGGCTTACTCACGCGCTCTTATAAAACTCAGTGGTGAGGCTCTAATGGGAGATAAACCATATGGAATAGATCCCGAGATAGTTTCTTCAATTGCCAAAGATGTTTCAAAAGTTGTCTCTAGAGGGACCCAATTAGCAATTGTCGTAGGTGGGGGAAATATTTTTAGAGGCCTCAAAGGATCCGCTGCTGGCATGGATAGAGCAACTGCAGACTATGTAGGAATGCTTGCGACAGTAATGAATGCCATCACACTTCAGGACGGTTTAGAAAGAGCTGGTGTTCCCACAAGAGTCCAAAGTGCTATCGAGATGCAGCAAATAGCAGAGCCATATATAAGAAGACGTGCGATTCGACATCTTGAGAAAGGGAGAGTAGTGGTATTTGGAGGCGGATGTGGGAATCCTTTCTTCACAACTGATACAACTGCCGCATTAAGAGCAGCCGAAATAAATGCCGAAGTAATTTTTAAAGCTACGAAAGTTGATGGTGTATATGATCGGGATCCTAAAAAATTCCCAAATGCAACAAAATTCAAAAAATTATCGTTTCAAGAAGTCTTAACCAGAGAGATAGCTGTAATGGATAGTACAGCTATAGCGCTTTGCAAAGATAACAATATCCCGATAGTTGTCTTTAACATTTTCGAATCTGAGAATATAAGCAAAGCAGTAGCTGGAGAGGCAATTGGTTCTTTAATTAAAAATGCCAATTAATTTCATTACCTTTTCAACTCTTTTTTCTTAGTTTTAAGTTTTCAAATCAATGCTTCTTCAAGACCTCGAATCAAACATGCGTAAATCGGTAGAAGCTGCTCAACGCAACTTCAACACGATTAGAACTGGTAGAGCGAGTACATCTCTTTTAGATCGATTAACTGTGGAATATTATGGTTCAGAAACTCCTTTGAAATCACTTGCGACAATCTCTACACCTGATTCTCAGACAATTGCAATTCAACCATTTGATTTAAGCTCTTTAGCACTGATAGAAAAGGCTATTGCCATTAGTGACCTTGGCTTTACTCCAAATAACGACGGTAAAATAATTCGCATAAATGTTCCACCTCTTACAGAAGAAAGGAGGAAAGAGTTCTGCAAATTAGCTTCTAAATACGCGGAAGAAGGTAAGGTTGCACTTCGGAATATTAGAAGAGATGCAATCGAAAGAATTAAAAAATCAGAGAAAGCAGGTGATGCTTCAGAAGATCAAAGTAGAGATGAGCAAGAAAATGTACAAAAGCTTACTAATAAATTTATAGGTGAGATTGAACAAAACCTCTCTAAAAAAGAATCAGAAATTTTAAAAGTTTGACTCTTACAGATGTAGTAGTTGTGGGTGCTGGTGCAGCAGGGGGTGCTGCAGCATTTCACCTGGCAAATGCGAACAAAGAAGTAGTCATACTTGAAAAAGATGACTTCCCTAGGAGAAAGCCTTGTGGAGGAGGGATGGCTGCTTCAGTTCAAGAATACTTTCCCTTTAGCCTTCAACCAGTTATAGAAGAAATTATCAGCAGTGTTGAGTTTAGCTGGTTCTTATCTGATGAAGTTATTGCTGAGCTCCCAGGCTCCTCGCCTTTTTGGATTGTAAGAAGAGAAAATCTAGATAATTTTTTGATTGAAAAGGCAATCTCTAAAGGAGCAAAACTTTTAAAACCTTTTAACGCTTGCAAAATTGCGCAAGAAAAAAACCATTGGATTATCAACTCTGAAAACAATCAAACGATTAAAACTAGATCAATAGTTATTGCTGATGGCTCAAATTCACAATGGTCAAAAGTCTTTAATTTAGGACCAAAAAATCTTCATTTTGCTTCAACAACTTCAGTAAGATTAAATGGTAGAGGTAGCTTAAAAGAAGGTACTGCCAGGTTTGAATTCGGATTAGTTAAACATGGTTTTGCTTGGGCATTCCCACTAAGAGGAAATGTAAATATTGGAGTTGGAACTTTTATTGGCAAAAACTCTAGCAATAGCGATGCAATTCTTGAACAACTTCTACCTAACCTTGGATTTGCGCCCGGAGAAGGTGAACGAACAAGCTCATCTCTAAGAGTATGGAATGGCCATAATGACCTTCACTCAAATGGAATAGTCGCAGTAGGTGACGCAGCTTCACTATGTGACCCTTTTTTAGCTGAAGGACTGCGCCCTGCACTTATGAGTGGTTGTCAAGCAGCAAAACATCTCAATCTATGGCTTGAAGGCAGAACTCAAGATTTAAGTGGCTATACGAAAGCAATTAAGTTGGAGTGGGGGGATTCAATGGCATGGGGAAGGCGTATTTCTCAAGTTTTTTATAGGTTCCCAAAAGTTGGTTATCAGTTAGGAATAAAAAGACCTACTGCGCCAGAAAGAATTGCTCAGATTTTGTCTGGGAAAATGAGTTATGAGGATATAGCTCAGCGAGTCATTAAAAGATTGATTTTCCAAAGATAGTATCATCGGACTAATTTGTTATCGTTATAACTTCATTGACAAAATGAAGCTGATAACTATAAAATCAAGATACGTGTTTTGAACCGTAAAATATCTTTAAATTACTATAAAGAGAGAAAAATATTTTTATATTCACCATACAAAAATCAACAGCCTTTATTAATCAAGATGCTTTTAATGCACATGCCTTATTATCTTCAAGTATAAATAATCTGTCTCCCAATTTAACCTCTAATGCTTCAATTGCCTTGCTAAACTTTTCAATTCCCTCTTTTAACTTCTCATCTGCCATCAAATCAGCCTCCATCATTACTTTAAAATTATCACGATTAACACTAATTTTCTCTTCAGAACTAGTAGGGGCCAAATAGTTTAACTTTTTAAGAAGAGGAGCATGTGTATTCCTTAATTGATCCAACAACGCCGGGGAGATTGTTAACAAATCACAGCCAGCTAATTCAATAATTTCATCAATATTTCTGAAACTAGCTCCCATAACCTCTGTTTGATAATTATTAACTTTAAAATAGTTAAAAATCTGAGTGACAGAAATAACTCCAGGGTCTTCAGCTCCTAAATATGAATCTTTGCCTGTTTTTGCTTTATACCAATCAAGTATGCGGCCTACGAATGGAGAAATAAGGGTTACACCTGCCTCTGCACAAGCAACAGCCTGGCAAAAGTTAAATAATAAAGTCAAATTACAATGAATGCCTTCTTCTTCTAAAACTTCAGCAGCCTTAATTCCTTCCCAAGTAGATGCAATTTTTATAAGCACACGATCTTTTGTTATACCAGCTTTTTCATAGAGACTGATCAGCTTCCTTGCTTTCTCAATTGTCGCTTCTGTATCATAACTAAGACGAGCATCTACTTCCGTCGAAACTCTTCCAGGAATAATTTTTAAAATCTCTTTACCAAAAACTACACAAACTTGATCTAAAGCATCTTCAATTATTTTTTTAGGAGTGCTTCCATCTCCCAATTTATCTCTAGAAGCTTGCAAAGACTCATCAATTAAACCTTGATAATCTGGCATCTGAGCTGCAGCAAGAATTAACGAAGGGTTGGTTGTAGCATCTCTAGGCTTGAAAGTCCTAATAGCCTCTAGATCACCTGTATCAGCAACGACAACTGTCATGGCTGTAAGTTGTTCCAATAAGTTCTTCATAAGGGTTTCTTGTTCTATGTATTCTTTTACTTTCAAGGTAGCTATTTCCCCATTAATTTCACCCTTATATTTATGAGATCAAACTAATCTCTAGTAAATACTAATTTTTCAAAGAATCCACAACCTTCAAACCAGTTGTAGGAGGAATCTTTTCTATCACAATTAAACTTTCAACAATCTTCTTTGCGACAGGCATGGCAACAGTCCCTCCATATGCATAAGGCTTTTTGGGCCCATCTACAGCAACGAGAACTACAAAACGCGGTGATTGGATTGGTAAAATCGCTACAAAACTGCAAATTTTAGAACTATAAACTCCATTTCTAATTTGATCAGCAGTTCCTGTTTTGCCCCCTATTCGATAATTCTGCGTTTTTACACTATTTTCTCCATAATTATCGACGACAGATTCCATCCACCGAAGTACTGTATTGGTAACTTCTGGCCTAAAGATAGGTTCAGAGTCTTCAAAATTGTTAGATAATTTTTCTGGATATCCTCTTGTAATATGTGGCCTTACAAATTTTCCTCCATTCGCAAGTAGAGCATGTAGCTGCGCTAATTTTAAAGGGGTTATAGAGAACCCCTGCCCATAAGAAGCAACTGCCTGCTCAACAGGTTGACTTATAAATACTTCCTTACTTTTCAATTGGCCCCCTACAGCTCCAAGTAAGTCAGTGTCCGGCTTTTTGTCTATGCCTAATTTCTTAAGCCATTCCCAATATTTTGAAGAGTTTAGTTTTTGCATTGTCTTTACCATGCCAACATTACTTGAGACCTGAAGAACTTTGGCATAATTAATAACTCCATTAGGTTTTTTATTCCAATTACCTAGTCGCCATCCTCCGACACTTATACTTCCAGAATCATAAACAGTTCCTCCTGAATCAATCGCACCCTCTTCAAGTGCTAATGCTAAGTTAATAGGCTTGAATGTCGATCCAGGTTCAAATAATTCTTGAACAGACCACTCTTTATATAAAGTTTGAGAATAATCCCAATACTTATTAGGATTATATGTAGGAGTGGATGCCAAAGCTAATATCTCACCATTCTCGACATTCATGACAATGGCGACTGCCTTCTTTGCATCCCACTCAATTACTTGTTTCTGAATGGCATTAACGGCCACTTCCTGAAGGCGTGCGTCCAATGTCAAATTCACACGCAAATCATCCTGAAACAATACACCTGGCTCTATATCAGTAGGTAAAGGGGTCCCATCTCTTCCATACCTAAGCTTACGGACTCTCTCTTGACGCAAAAGTTCTTTGCTTTGACTTAACTCCAATCCTGCCTGAGGATTACGATCATAGTCCAAAAACCCAACGACATTTGCAAATAAATCACCTTGTGGATAAACACGTTGCAAATAAGGTTCTAAATCTAATCCGCTAATACGTAGTCTTCGTATGTCAGCCGCAATATCACTAGATAAATTCTCAATAAGTTTCACTCCTGAATCTTTTCTGCCCATAACTTCTACTAATTTATTAGTCGAAAGAGGCAAGAGTTTAGAGAGTTTCCTTGCAACTTCTGTAGGCGTACGAATAATTCCTGCTTTATCTCCTGGAAATTTAAATTGACTAGGGTGAACGTAGAGCCTAAACCTCTTTTCATCTAGTGCCACCAATCTTCCTTTGCGATCAACAATTGGACGTCTACTTCCTAAAGGCTTAATTTCCCTAGTCTGGAAGTTACGTGCACGAGATTCTAAGTAAGATCCCTCAAGCAATTGCAACCAAGCCATTCTTCCTGTCAAGCCCAAAAGAGCAATGCAAAGGATACTAAAGGTTAGCTTTAACCTGTAAGAAGGTATCGGTACTAAAGGTGGGGCGCCTAAAGTTTTGGATCTAGGTCGTCGGGTCCCTTGCTTCCTATTCACTCGCCTTAATAGCCATGAATGATTGGCGAGCTAGATAATCTATTTATATAATCTACGGCAACAGAACTAGTTGATAATGTACGCCTATTTACAGGAGGAGATGGGATATAAAGAAGGTCTGACGACTTTGTCTCTACCATAGTATTTGGCAATGTAACACTGTTCAAAAGATAACGTTCTAAATTAGCTATCGACTCTTCGAGCCTATGAGTCAAATCACGAGTAATTTCCAACTTGGAAAACGAACGAGTCCAAAGATACTGTGAATGCAATGTCACGGCAGACATTAAGGCTGCACAAAAAAGGACTCCTATTAACCCCCCATCTATACCTCTATGAAAACCAGCCAGCACTGGATATTTTCTTGAGATTTTCCTTGCCGAAAATGATCCTCTCATTAAAGAAAGAGTTCTTAACGGCAACTCAATGTCCTTATTATGCTCAAAAGAGCTAGCTCTTTTAACATGAACAACCACTTAATATCCACAATTAATCAAGTCAAACATCCTCTAAGGAGCCTTGCAAGAGTATAGAGAACCATATTCACAACAACTTTTCAAGCCAATAACAATAAATTCACAAATGTAATTCCATTCCAAAGTGAATGCATGACTACACATGGGAACAGACGCCCGGAGCTTAGCCTTAAAAGAGCAAGTCCAACCCCGAGAACGATTAGAGGAGGTAATTCACCAATACTTAAATGCGCAAGTGCAAAAACAAGTGCACTTATTAATACTCCTAATACTCGTCCTTGCTTTTGAACCAAAACAGGTAACAGTGCTCCTCGAAAAATAAATTCTTCAAACAAGGGGGCTAATACTACTGTTGTCAGAAATAAGATCCCTAAGGCAAAAAAATTGTTGCTGCCCAAAACCAACTCCAACAAAGGGTTACTTCCACCTGGATCACCAATCAAAGAAGTCATCAACCAACTTATAAGTAGAACGAATGGCAAAACCAGCAACCAACCATGAAGGGCTTGCAAAAAAGACTCGTTAAGAGGTTTCAAACCCCATTGAATCCATCCTCCCAAAGGCATTTGTAAGCTGCTAACTACTTTTAACTGTTGGCGAAAAATTATCAAAGGTGGCACAGTCATGGAACTATAACCAATTAATACATTTACAGATTCCTTAATAGGACTAGCGATCCCATTAGTAAGCACTTGGCTGATTGGAATAGCAACTAATGGTGTTATAACTTCTCCAAGAACAACAAAGCCTCCTGCAACAAGCAGGACCATATCTATTATTGATAGGGGCAAAGGCGTAATAGTGGGCCATATTCTATTCCTTTTACGAACAAGCAACCATCCTTGACGCAAACACAAGCTAATTCCAAGGAAAGTTGCAAAAATTGGGATCAGTTGACTAGCAACTAATCTCAAAGCCATGCTTTGAGAAACTCTATTATCAACACAATCTCCCGACCGTCCTCCAACAGCACCACATGAAAGCGCATAGATCAAAGGGTCTCGCTTCAAGCTTGCAAGAGAAGATAAACTTGAAGCAACACCATTCTCATCTAAACTCTCTAATATTTGTTCTCTAATTAATTGAAACTCATTGTCTTTGATAGAAGCTGCCACAAGAGAAGGCCGTATATCTTTTGAATCATCCAACAACGCAAGCAAAAGTTTTTCTCTGTCGCTAATGTTGTTTATTGGGATTTCCATAAGAAGTTCTTTAAGAGTATTCTTAGGACTGGTCCCTACAAAAACCGTCTCAACGTTCACAGGAAGAGCAGGCTGGGCCAATAAAGCTATCTCATGTTGATTCAGAGAAATCCTAGGACTTACAGAAGGTCTATCAAAACTTTCCTGAAGACCTTTTTGCCAAATTAGAACTGTTAGGAACAGCGACAAAACTGCTACTAATACTTTCCATTGAGAGATAGCTTGTTTTCGCATATTGAACTGACTCAATAAATAAAAAATGAGGAAAGAACAATTCTCATGCCCTAATTAACATTAGGTTGACAGACTATTCATAAGATGAGTTCGTAAAGAACTTCTGCCAATGACTCTGCGACTGCTGCTAGTTCGACATGGATTAAGTAGTTTCAACTTACAAAATCGAATACAAGGTCGCAATGACCTTTCAACTCTTACTGAAGAAGGAACTCTCCAAGCAAAGAAAGCAAGACTAAAGCTTGCAGATCTATCAATTGATAGTGTTTATAGCTCTCCTCTTCAAAGAGCTGCAGATACAACTAAAGAATTGCTCAAAGATAGGAATAGCGAACTCAAAATAATCTACGACAAAAATCTTTTAGAAGTTGATTTAGGTCAATGGAGTGGACTGACAAGTGAGGAAGTTCAGTCAAATTACCCAGAACAGTTTGGCATTTGGAAAAAGAATCCCAACGCACTTGTTTTAACAAAAGAAGACGGAAGTCAATACAAACCAATCAAAGACTTAATGGATCAAGCTGAAGAGTTTATAGCAAACTTATTAAATAGGCATGATCCAATAAAAGAAGAAAATGTCCTAATAGTTGGTCACAACGCAATTCTCCGTTGCATAATATTACAATTAATAGGGAAACCAGAAAATGGCTTTAGAAGGATTCGGTTAGACAATGCTTCAATATCTGTTATAAAAATCAACTCTGGTCTTAAGAAAGGCTCTAACAATACACAAATAGAAAGTCTTAACATTACATCTCATTTGGGTTCTCCATTCCCAAAACAAAAGAGCAATGCTCGCATCATTCTTGTAAGACATGGTGAAACAAATTGGAATAAGGAAGGGCGATTCCAAGGTCAAATAGATATTCCACTAAATGACAATGGTAAAAAGCAAGCAAATGCCGCAAACAAATTCTTACGCAATACAGAATTCAGCAAGGTCTTTAGCAGCTCTATGTCAAGACCTTTGGAAACAGCAAAAATAATACTTAAAAACAATTCAAATATAAAAATCAAATGCATTGAAGAGCTGATAGAAATAGGGCATGGCCAATGGGAAGGAAAGCTTGAGTCAGAAATAAAAAATTCGTGGGGGGGGTTATTAAAAGAATGGCAAGTTTCGCCAGAAAAAGTTCAAATGCCTGATGGTGAAACCATACAGGATGTCTGGGATCGTGCTGTTGGTTGCTGGATGCAAATTTGCGATAGTCTTTCGAGCACTGACACTGCATTAGTAGTAGCTCACGATGCAGTAAATAAAACCATAATCTGCAACTTACTAGGACTTAGTCCATCAGACATTTGGATGATCAAGCAAGGTAATGGCGGCATTACAGTAATAGACATCCCAGATGACGAAGAAGGTTTAGCAATTATTACAAGCCTAAATATCACCTCACATCTAGGAGGCCTGATAGATTGTACAGCTCAAGGAGCTCTTTAATGCATATGAATATGTCGATTTTATTAAGCCCAGTTAAGATTCTTTTAGGCGCAAAGGAATCTTTATTTGAAGGGACTGTTCTCATATGTGATAACGAAATACGAGCTTTTGGAGATGAGGCTCATGACATGGCTAAAAAGCTTAGATTAAAAAAGACTCCAGCCAAAAACAAAATTCTTGCTCCATGCTTAGTCGACCCACACTCCACTCTTGAAGATCCATTAAATGGCTTAAGTGAAACACTAACGAGTCTGAAAAGCAAAGCTGCAATCGGAGGGTATGGTCAAATTGGACTTCTCCCTAAAGGCAATACTTGGAGAGACAAGCCTGAACATTTATCACTCGGACTCACACCAAACAGCACAGATGTATTATTTCATCTCTGGGGAAGCCTCAGCTTAAATGGAAAAGGTCAAGAATTATCACCTCACAGAGATCTCCTAAAATTTGGTGCAAAAGGCTTTTCTTGCGATGATTACATACCGCCAATTGAATTTATTAAAAAGGTATTCTTACTTGGCGAGATAGGGAAAGCTCCTGTCCTTATTGCCCCAAGAGATAAAGCCATTCAAGGAAATGGAATTTTAAGAGAAAGTGTAGAAACTCTGCGGCTGGGATTCCATTTAGACCCTGTTGCTAGCGAAACAATTCCTTTAGGCGTACTTCTTGATCTCCAAAGGCAACACCCTGAGATTAATTTAAGATTAATGAATCTATCTACGGCTGAAGGCGTTGCAATGCTTGCGAGAAGCTTGCCAAAACCCATGGCAAGTGTTTCCTGGTGGCACCTTTTATCAGACAGCTCAAAGCTTGGGTTTACATCTACTGGATTAAGAGTATGTCCATCCCTAGGCGACTCAGAAGACCGGAATAGTTTAATAAGGGCTTTAAAAGAAAATACGCTTACGGGGGTCGCCGTTCATGCCATCCCTTTGATGAAAGCTGAAAGCAAAAAACCAGCAGATCAAAGACTGCCAGGCGTTACTGGACATCACTTAGTACTTCCTTCTCTGTGGGAAGAACTAATCCAAAACAATGGATGGTCTGTAGAGGAATTATGGCAAGTTCTAAGTTTTGGTCCTTCAGAGATATTAGCTTTACCAACAGAGAGATTAAAGATTGGTAGTAACCGATGGTTACTATTTGACCCTGCTAAAAACCTAAATAAGATTTCTCATCAAAATCCTATTGGTTTAAACTCTAATGAGCCCCTGAGAGTTGACAATTTCATAGGAGGAGTTGAAGCTTGTGGACTTATTCATGAACAGGCCCCATTCTAGTAAGCGGCCAAAACCTCCAAGAGGCTTTACCTATAATTTCTTTTGTCGGCAAGAATGGACTAGCCGGCCAATACCTTCCATCCCAGCTATTACTACGATTATCACCCAGAACAAAAACATTACCTTCCGGGACACGACTTCTTAAAGCCTTACAATTGCTTATATTCGCAATAGATAAACCACAATAATTTCTTACATAACTTTCTTCCAGTAACTCACCATTAACATATAATTCACCTCTAAGTCCAACAAGGATCTCGTCACCTTCTATAGCAACGACTCTTTTTATGTAGGCATCACATGCTTGGTCACCAATTGCTGGAAAGGAATTTACAATCGGCAAGCTTAAAAAGACACATTTAAGATTTGAAGGTAATGGTCTTAAGCGCTGAGAGATTAATGTTTTATCAAAAGAATGAGGAGAGTTAAATACAACTATTTCCCCCCTCTTCGGTGTTCTTCGTCTAAAGGTTAATTTTTCAATGAAAAGACGATCATTGATTTGAAGAGTGGGAGTCATAGAACCAGAAGGTATATACCTCGCTTCAGCCAAGAGAACTCTTATGCCGGTGTATAAAGATAATGTCACCAAAAGAGGTCCCCAAAAATCCCAGAGTCCATAGAAAAATCCCGAGTTACTTGAATTCTTTTTTTTCATAAAGTCGCCATCAATTCTTGAGTTGGTTTTTTGCAATTAAACCTTATGCATTTGAATGAATTCAGAAGCGAAGGATAGTCACTTCGTATATATACCATTAAGTTAAATAGAAGAGATAGTAATTATGATTCGTCCTCGCTGGCAAAATACGAAACCAACACCTAAGCAACAATTTTTTGATAAATGGAACAAGGCAATAGCGTTCCTAGCGGTAGCGAATCTAGCCTGGGCCATATTCGACATAAGTTATATACAACTAAGAAGTTTTTGGGTCAACAAAAAATTTCAACTTTTCAATATTCCCTCATTAGAGGTTTCATTTTACTCGCTTCCAAATATCACTGCGAGGTATGACAAGATCAAAGGAGTTGGAATGCATCAAAAAAGTCAAGAATATATTAAAAGCTATCAAAGTCTTGACAACTTTATTTCAAAGAAAGAATTTAAAGATCAAAGATTGGAACAAATGCTTAATCAAAACAAGCAACTTATAATGTCCGCTATAGATGAGCTAGAGAGGAGTAGAGTTAACACAAATATTAACAATATTGAGATGATAAAAAAGCGTCTTGTAACGCGTATCGGAGAAAGAGACTATAAAGATTCAATAACTAAATTTCATACAAGGGAATATATTAAGCAGAATGGGTGGAGTAATGAGTCTAAGTTCTTAAAAGAAAAGATAATACCAAAGTTAAACGCAAGCTATATACTGCAAAAAAATCAAGACGGTAGGATTTTAGATTACTCTTGGAAATTAGATTTACCATTTCAACTTTTATTTTTAATAAATATAATTCTGCAAGCATATTTATTAAAGATTAGGTTTAGAACCATTACTTGGAAAGATGCAATTATCAAGCAATGGGGAGACATTTTATTTTTCACACCTTTTCTAAGATTACTACGAATATTCCCAACAATTGCAAAGCTTTCTTATGCAAAATTAATTCAAATTGAGCCATTAAGAGCAGCTATAAGTCAGTGGGTAGTTGCAGTACTTGCTATTGAATTATTTGAGGTATTAACTGTGAAAATCATAGATTCTTTCCAGCAAAATATTCAATCAAATCTTCTACCTAATAGGATACGGGGCTTATGTAGCTATAAGTCACCCGGGAAGAAAGGAAGTAGTGAATTAAAAGAATTCTTAAGACTATGGATGCCATTATTACTAAAGAAAATAGGGCCTAATATGCGGGCTCAGCTTATAGCACTATTAAATCATTCACTTCAGAAAAGCATAGAAAGTTCCAAGTTGCCTATTCCATTAAGAGACAATCAAATAATTGACAGGGCAGAGTCAGTTATAAGCATGAAACTCGCATCGAGCATGGCAGATGTAATTCTAGGTTTATCAAAAAATACTGGTGAGCGATTATCTGCCAAGGATTATCAAATGGAAAAGATAGCATTAGAGGCTATAGATAAGTTCTGGGAAGAATTAGCATCATCTCTAGAAGAAGAAGCAATACTGAGTGAGAGTCAAGAGTTAATAACATCCTTCCTAGAAGGAATTAAAATATTTAGCTTTAGACAATTCAAAAATAATACTGACTTTAGTGATCTAATTATTGAACTAGATGACTTAAACTCTATCTCAAAAAATGATCGCTCCATTTAAGCTCGTTAAACCCAATTAATATATGTTTATTACTATCAACCAAAAAGGGTCTTTTAATAAGCTTTCCATCATTACAAAGAGCTTTCAATGATTCATCCTTTGTCATTGCTTTAACAACATTTGAGCCCAAGGATCTGTAACTCTTACCACTAGTATTAAAAAGATACTTCCTATCTCCCAATTGTTCTATAGCACTTAAAATAAGTTCTTTAGAAGGAACTTCTTTTGTAATATCCAATAATTCATATTCGATCTTGTTATCGTTCAACCATTTCAAAGCCTTCCTACAAGTTCCACACATAGAATAACTATATATAGTAACTTTTTTGATCATAATCAATATCTAGAAGGAACCAGTATGATATACCATAAATCCTTTGAAGAAAATAATTTATTTATGGGATTGATTATTCGCATCAATACATGTTTGTAGTAAATCTGCCACAGCATCAAAATCCCTCCAGCCATCTATAACAACAACTCTGCCTTCTAAACTCTTATATGTTCTAAAGAACTCTGCTACATCTTCAAGCTGGCTAGGAGAAATTTGCTTAATGCTGTTAATACCATTTTGACGTGGATCTGCCGTTGGTATGCACAATAATTTACCGTCATATGCACCTGAATCATGCATATCAAGTACCCCTATTGGCCTCGCCTGGATAAGACAACCCGCAAATGTTGGCTCCTCCATTATTACCATTGCATCTAAAGGTGCTCCATCTTCAGCAAGAGTGTTAGGGACAAAACCATAGTCAAAGGGGTATCTAACAGACGAATGCAAAACTCTATCCAAAGCCATTACTCCTGCTTTGGAAAAGTATTCATACTTGTTTCTACTCCCTGCTGGTATTTCAACAATAAGGTTAACTAAACCTTGCGAAGGAGATGGAGGAAGAGGACTTAGATCCATAAGGTTCTAAGGCAGAAGGAACTGTTTTTTCATTGGAAGGGGGCTGATCGATTAACACAACCAACAGTGGAACACCGATTGAAGTAATCGCTATAGCCAAACCAAGCAAAGCATTGGACGGACCATTCCAACTATAAGGGTCTTCATCATCACCCTCCTGAGAGTCTTCTCCTGGTTTAAAACCTGATGGAGGGTTAACCTCCTGGAGCTGTTGCCGCGATGAAGTTGATTCTGAATCCATTCAGATTAAATAAAAAGATATAAAAAATTCATGGGGGTTTAATTAGCATCTTAATAGACCCGATGGAATTTATCTAATAATTACGAGTATTTAAGGGGTCACTTTTTTGAATTAACTATGCTGCTGGCCAGTCTTTGTTATTTTGTTTATTTGCAAAACCTTCTGCTGAATTTGACTTAGTTTCAAGGTGCATCCTTATGAGTTTCAACTCCTCAAGGATAGAACCCAATACGTTTTGAGTAGCAGTAGAAGGTGAATTTAATACTTCAACTGTGACCTCTTTAATTCTAAGAATATCTTTAGCAAATCTTGCCACCTCATTTGGGTGAAACAAAAGAGGGTCCTTTTGATCACTTCTAAATTCAGGATTAAGCTTCCTCGGATTGAATGGAGGATTGAGATTCCTGCTGTCAGTATTGGTATACCTATAAACAGAAGCTCTAGATCGATTCAGTGACTTCTGAACTTCGTCTATACCAACCAAAGAATCACCATTAGAGATAACAGATTTAAGGTCTGGGTTAATACCGGATGCTTGAGATTGATTTATATCCACTGCCCCATTAAACATGATCTAAGAACAGGGCGAAAAAAACTTTGCAGAAATTAGCAGACAAGGCGTGAAAGATCTATGTCCATTTGTGCAGAAAGGACACTTTCACAAGCGGTTGTTTCAGTTTGCTTAAAGAGCGGTATCATCATGACTCAGTACCAAAGGAAAGAGAGTCATGCGCGTCTCCCGCCTAATGCTGGTGACGCTGCGGGATGTTCCCGCCGACGCCGATATAATTTCTCATCAATTGCTTCTTCGAGGAGGCTTCATAAAACGTGCAACATCTGGGATATATGCATACATGCCTCTAATGTGGAAAACTCTGCAAAAGATTACCAGAATTATTCAAGAAGAACTTAATTCTAAAGGTTGCTTAGAAGTACTTTTGCCTCAACTTCATCCTGCAGAATTATGGAAACAAACTGGAAGATGGCAGAGTTATACTCAAGGAGAAGGTATTATGTTTAATTTAAAAGATAGACAAGGAAGAGAGCTTGGCTTAGGACCTACTCATGAAGAAATCATTACAAAACTAGTTGGAGAAACAGTAAATTCTTATAAGCAACTACCTATAAACCTATATCAAATACAAACAAAATTTAGAGATGAAATTCGCCCAAGATTTGGATTGATGAGAAGTAGGGAATTTATCATGAAAGATGGATACTCTTTCCACTCAAGCGAAGAAGACCTTCAGTCAACCTATGAAGAGATGAAAGATGCTTATAAAAATATTTTTTCTCGATGTGGGATTGAAACTGTTCCAGTAGAGGCAGATAGCGGAGCAATAGGTGGAGCAGCATCACAAGAGTATATGGTTACAGCAGATGCCGGTGAGGATTTAATTTTAATTAGTTCAGATGGAAGATACTCTGCAAATCAAGAGAAAGCCGTTTCTATTCCCAAACAAGCAAAGGCTTTAGAAACAGGCAAAATGTCTTTAATAGAAACAAAAGATAAAATGACAATAGATGCATTATGTGAAGGGGAATCTTTTAACTCGGACCAAGTAATAAAAGTCATTGTAATGTTAGCAACTCTCGAAGATTTAGAGAAACAGCCAATTCTTGTAAGTATTAGGGGAGATCAAGAACTGAATGAAGTTAAGCTCATTAACTTTATTAGTAAACATACTCAGAAAAACGTATTAAAGATAAGCTCAATTTCAAGAGAAGATTTAAAATTGCAGGGGTTAAAAGATTTACCTTTTGGTTCAATAGGTCCTGATTTAAAAGATTCTTTTTTATCTAATTCTTCGGGTTGGGAGAAACAATTCATAAGAGTATCAGATCAAACTGCTTCAGAATTAAAAAGTTTTGTATGTGGAGCAAATGAGCTTCATAAACATAAAATTTTCTGCACTTGGGAGCTACTTGGAGGCACTCCACAGATCGCAGATATTAGGAAAGCGCAGCCTGGCGATAATTGCTGTCATAACAGAAAAGAAGTTTTATTAGAGAAAAGAGGAATTGAAGTAGGTCATATTTTTCAACTAGGAAGAAAGTACTCCTTGGCACTAGAAAAAGGCTTTACCAATGAAGGAGGAGGTTTAGAACCTTTCTGGATGGGATGCTATGGGATTGGTGTTTCCAGACTTGCACAAGCTTCAGTTGAGCAAAACCATGATGAATCAGGAATAATTTGGCCGCTAAGCATCTCTCCTTTTGATGTAATTGTTGTAATAGCTAATATTCAAGATGAGGGTCAAAGAAACCTTGGAGAACTCATTTATAACAAGTTAAAAGAAAACGGCATTGATGTTCTTATTGATGACAGGAAGGAGAGAGCTGGCGTAAAATTTAAAGACGCAGATCTAATTGGAATTCCTTGGAGACTGGTTGTAGGTAGAGATGCTCCATCCGGACAAGTAGAGCTCTTTAAGAGATCTAATAGGAATGTATCTATTCTGAATTTTGAAGATGCTGTGAAAATGTTAATAGAAAAGATATTCAAGGAGAAGTCTCCATAAAACCCTAATTCTCCTAGAGTCTTAATAACTCTGTTCATTAAAATGAATCCTATCTTTCATAAACTTAAGGCAAAACTGATCAAAACAGTTTCAGCAATTTGTTTAAGCCTTTTACTAATCTTTGCTCCTTTCGGTCAAGTTGCTCAAGCAGGTAAAGCTCTTATGACTGGGGATTTTGTGCAAGACACTATTTCTGTTGCAGAAAATCTAAAAAGTACTGTAGACATTCCAGATGATTCTGCCGATCGTTCCACTGCAAAAGACGAAGCCTTGGAACTTATAACAGCTTATATCTCAAGGTATAGAAACAGGCCTCAAGTAAATGGGACAACCTCTTTTACAACGATGCAAACAGCCTTAAATGCAATGGCTGGTCATTACAAAACATTTAAAGATCGTCCTATACCCGAAAAACTCAAAGCCAGACTAAATAAAGAACTATCAAGAGCAGAAAAAATCGTTCAAAAAGAAGTCTAAAAGATAAGCTTTAATCAATTACTTTGACTTAAAGGAGAAAATCTGAGATTGTTATACATTCTGTGTTGGGCGGTTTCGTACCGCAATTTCATTGGCAAACGTAGTAGTCATAGGTGCTCAGTGGGGTGATGAAGGCAAAGGTAAAATCACTGACTTACTAAGCAGGTCAGCTGATGTAGTAGTGAGGTATCAAGGTGGAGTAAATGCTGGTCATACAATCGTTGTAGATGAAAAAGTTCTCAAACTTCATTTGATCCCTTCAGGCATTTTGTACCCTGAGACCATATGTCTAATTGGGTCTGGAACGGTAGTAGATCCAAAAGTAATGCTTCGAGAGATTGAGATGCTAATTGAAAATGATATTAATATTTCCGACTTACAGCTAGCCTCAACTGCTCATGTAACGATGCCTTACCACCGTTTGATTGATCAAGCGATGGAAAACAATAGGGGGCATCAAAAGATCGGGACAACTGGGAGAGGGATTGGGCCAACCTATTCTGATAAGGCACAAAGGAATGGAATAAGAGTTGGCGATCTTCTAGATGAGAAAAAGCTCAGAGAAAGATTGCGCATACCTCTTGAAGAAAAGAATAATGTTCTGCAAAAGGTATTTGGCGAAAAGCCTTTAGAAGAGGAAAAAATAATTAAAGAATATCTTGAGTACGGTGATCGCTTAAGACCGCATGTTGTTGATTGCACAAGAGTCATTCATCAAGCTGCAAGAAATAAAAAAAATATCCTTTTTGAAGGAGCTCAGGGGACACTTCTAGACCTTGATCATGGAACATATCCCTTCGTAACATCATCTAATCCTGTATCAGGGGGGGCATGCATAGGAGCAGGAGTAGGTCCAACGCTTATAGATAGGGTAATTGGAGTAGCTAAAGCATATACAACAAGAGTAGGAGAAGGCCCTTTCCCTACTGAATTGCAAGGCAGCATTAATGATCAGTTGTGTGACAGAGGAGGAGAGTATGGAACAACCACTGGAAGGAGAAGACGATGCGGATGGTTTGATGGGGTTATAGGTAAATATGCAGTACAGGTAAATGGATTGGATTGCCTAGCAATTACGAAATTGGATGTCCTCGATGAGCTTGAAGAGATAAAAGTTTGCATTGCATATCAATTAGATAATGAAAGAATTGAACATTTCCCAAGTAGCTCAGAAGATTTCAGCAGATGCAAACCAATATTCAAGACACTGCAAGGATGGCAATCATCAACTGCTAATTGCAGAAGGTTGGAAGATCTACCTCCTTCAGCAATGGCTTACCTAAGATTCCTAGCAGAACTTATGGAAGTGCCAATAGCCATTGTTTCACTAGGTGCTAGTAGAGATCAAACTATTGTTGTTGAAGATCCTATTCATGGCCCTAAGCGTGCTTTATTAAATATTTAAACTTAAACTAATAGCTAATAAAAACTCTGAAGGAGACAATTTGAAAAAAGGAGACAAGACACTCAAAAAGCAATTTGATGTTGTAGGGATAGGGAATTCAATTGTAGATATTCTTGTACATTCAACAGACACTTTTTTAGAACAGAATTCATTGACTAAAGGTTCCATGACCCTAGTTGATCAGAGCAAAGCAGAAGAACTATACCTAGTAAGCGGACCTGGTCTGGAAAGCTCTGGAGGCTCTGCTGCAAATACAATTGCAGGACTAGCACAACTAGGAATTGAAGCAGGCTTTATAGGACGAGTAAAAAATGATGATCTTGGGAAAATATTTACACATGATATATGTTCAACAGGTGCTAATTACCAGACTCCTCCAATTGATATAGGACCATCAACTGCAAGGTGCTTAATACTTATAACGCCTGATGCACAGAGAACTATGTGCACTTACTTAGGTGCTTCAGTTTTTCTCAATCCTCAAGATATAGATCTATCTTTAGTAAAACAAGCAAAAGTTCTATATCTAGAAGGTTATTTGTGGGATCATCCTGAAGCCAAAAAAGCTTTTATAACTTCTGCAAAGGAATGCAAATCTTCAGGAGGTAAAATTGCTCTTTCTCTCTCAGATGCATTTTGCGTTGAACGACACAGAGAAAGCTTTCAAGAATTAATTAGTAATTATATAGATATAATATTTGCCAATGAAGGTGAAATAATTTCACTATACAAAAGCAAAGGCCTAGATGAAGCTAAAAGCATTATCAATAAGCATTGTGATATATCAGTCCTAACGATGGGAGAGAATGGTTCTATTATAATTTCAGGTGGAAATTGTTTCACAATTAAACCATATAGAATGGGAGAAGTAATTGATACGACTGGTGCTGGTGATCTTTACGCAAGTGGCTTTCTTTATGGTTACTCTCTCGGAAAAAGTCTAGACATATGTGGGCAAATAGGCTCAATCTGCGCTGGCCATATAGTTACACAAGTCGGCACCAGGTCTCAAATTGACCTTAAAAAGCTAGTTAATAATTATTTAGATGAAACATAACTATTTTAAGTCATAATTGCATGCTGCAGCCAATCCCCATATGCTTTACTGCAATCCGCATCCCAAAAAACTATCTCGGGTTTTAAATATGAATGTAATTTTTTTATTTCTTTTAAAAGTAAATCCAATTTATTGTGATTAGTTTTTATCATAAGTTGAACCTCTTTACTCTCTTCAATTGAACCATCCCACCAATACATAGATTTAATTTTGCGTAAAGTAATGCACGCTGCATATTTCTTAACTAGCAGCCTATTAGCTAAATAATTAGCACTATCATTATTCTTTTCTGTAGTTAGAACCAAGACACAGTTTTTACGCTTTATAGATTTAGACATAGATAGAAATTTAAAAGTTAAAACAAGAAGGTATTAAAGCCCTATATATTGCAATAATTTTACCAGGGTATCAGCCACTAAAATACCTTCAGGCGCAGTGGGCCTTGATATAAGCCAGAGCTTGATATTTTGCGCTTTACAGATGGACTGCCATAATCTTTGAGTTCCACCTCCTGATTCTCTACAAATAACCCCATTTATATTCCAGCTTCTACAGAGTGCTTTCTCTATTGCACCTTCAGGCGAAGAAGTCAAAGGTTGTAAAATTGCTAAGTTTTCTTCAGGTATTTTGCAAGATAATGCTTTGGCGAAACTAGAAACTCGAGGCAAAACTCTTGCAAATGGAATTGCACCAATATCATGGATTTCATTTAAACATTCTGATAAATATTTTGAACCTATAGCTAAAAGTAATTTTTTGCCTTTCAAGTTAAAACTTGAAAGATCATGAAAATTTCTTATGAAGTTAGCCCCAGGTAGGTTCTCACAATAACGTTCATATCTAATAATGATTTGGCCAAATATTAAACAAGCTTTTCTCAAATCAGAGCTTATTATTCTTGCGAAAGGGTGTGTTGCATCAATAACATAGTCAAATCCATTGTGATTTTCCTGAGCATTGCTTAAAACCAAAGAAATTTCTTCAACTCCTTTCAAAGAACCAACCCATAAAGACTCCAAACCCAAGCCAAAGTATGACAAAGAAGCCTCATAAGAAACAACACTGACGCTAACTTTGCACCCTCTGTCTATAAAGGCTTTTGCCAGCTCTGGTCCTTCCTGCGTGCCGGTTAACAACCAAATATGTAGGTGGCAATTTTTTCTACTGTGCATCAAGATAACTCTGCGCGCTTGAATTGAAATGAATCACTGCTTACTCGAAGCTGTTGTGAGGCAAGCTCCAACAATTCGTTACACCCAAGGGAACACCACTCCCATAGCAGAAATGGAAGTTAGTTTTAACGGTCTTAGAGCGGATGACCCTCAAGGCTTTATAAAAGTAATTGGATGGGGGAACTTGGCACAAGAATTACAAAATAATATTCATGTTGGTCAGAAACTTGTTTTAGAAGGGCGCCTGAGAATGAATACAATCCCCCGACAAGATGGAACAAAAGAAAAGAAGGCAGAATTCACTCTCGCTAGGTTTCATAGCATTTCAGAGCAATCCAACACTAGAGACTCTTCTCCCCTGAACACACCAGAAGTTCAGAGCAAAGCAGCAGCGAACTCACCAAGCGATGGTCAACCATCTACAAGTTGGGACAGCTCGCCTTTAATTCCCGACACAGATGAAATACCTTTCTAAACGCCAAGCCTTTTGAAAGTTGCAGTTAGTCAGACTCGAACTTCTCATATGCAACAGTTAAAAGCTGACTCAATTCCCTTTCCAAAGCAGCTAAATCATGCCTAAGCTCAGGCCAGTCCCCTTGATCAATTTTCTCTAAAATCAAAGCTCTATCATCATTTAATAGAGCTATTAATTCATTTGGATCAATAGTTTTGCTTTTAGATGAATCCATAAATCCTTTTTCTTAATGAAATTCTGAAACAACTAATGCCAAAATAAAGTTCATGAATAAATCAATTTCTCCAGCAAGTCTAATTTCTATTTTAGGAGCCTTGTTAACTGTTATAGGACTAAGTTCTTACTTCAGCAATGCCGCTAATCTGAGTGTACCAACCTTTTTTTATGGCGTACCTATTCTTCTTATTGGACTGGCTTTAAAGAATTCTGAATTATCCCCTGCAAATTGCAAGAATTCATCAAAGGAATTAACACTGCTCAAAACAAAAGTTCCTCAAGAGTTCCAAGATCTAATTGATGATGTAACTAGATGGCGATATGGGCAAAGAGCACATCTTGAATCTTCTCTTCAAGTACTTAAACTGTGGGACGAATTGAAGCCTCCGCAACTCAAAGAAATAGCTATTCTTGATAAAGGAACAAGATCTGGGATTCAAATGAAATTCGAAGTTAATGGAGTCCCGATAGAAAAGTGGGAGGAGAAAAAAGATCGATTAGGTAGATTTTTCGCAAAAAATTTCGAAGCAACCTTAATCAGCTGCGGTACAGGACAACTAGAATTAACGCTACTGCCTAGTCAAAAACCTGGAGATGGTCTAACAAAAGACGACATTTAATGATTTTATTACCTCGTGGACAACAAAAATTCTGAAAATCAATTTAACTCAGCTCATTTAGGAAATGATGCAATAAGAGTGTCTGTTCTAAGCGAAGCTCTTCCATATATCCAGAAGTTTGCAGGACGTCGAATTGTAATCAAATATGGAGGCGCAGCAATGTCAAGTGAAAAATTAAAAAAAGCGGTTTTCAGAGATATTGCATTACTTTCAAGTGTTGGAGCCCAACTAGTGATTATTCATGGTGGAGGGCCTGAAATTAATCAATGGCTACAAAATTTCGGAATTAATAGTGAGTTTCGAAATGGATTGAGAGTTACTGATAGGCAAACAATGGACATTGTCGAAATGGTTCTTGTTGGAAGAGTTAATAAGCAGATTGTTAATGGAATCAATCAATTGGGTTCACTATCTGTAGGCCTATGTGGGATTGATGGCGGCCTTATAGAAGCCAGGAAGCTAGGGGATGGCAGTCATGGATTAGTTGGAGAAGTCGCGAAAGTAAACACTGATGTTATTGAACCACTTTTAGCGAAAGGCTACATACCTGTAATTTCTAGTGTGGCCTCATCATCGCAAGGAGAATCTTTAAACATTAACGCTGATACTGTTGCAGGAGAAATTGCAGCAGCATTAGGAGCGGAAAAGCTCATTTTACTTACTGACACGCTTGGCGTGCTTAAAGACCAAGACAATCCCTCTTCGCTCATAAGGTGCATACGTCTAAACGAAGCAAGAAAATTAATTGAAACAAACGTCGTAACTGGTGGAATGGTACCTAAAACCAACTGTTGCATTAGAGCGTTAGCTCAAGGAGTCTCTGCTGCACATATTATTGATGGTCGAATCCCCCATGCTTTATTGCTTGAAATATTTACAGATGCTGGTATAGGAACAATGATTACTGGTAGGGGGTGAATTGCAGGTCTCTGAAAGTTTAAATAGTGCTGAGATTGCGCTGGCGAAAGGCGAATATAGGCAGTGTCTTGCGTTACTTAACAAATTAGACAAAGTAAATAATCTAACTCTTGAGATTGAAGGGAAGGTCAAACTCTTAATGATTACTGCTTATATGGGGCAAGGTGATGAAAAAGAAGCTATTGCACTATGTCAAAATCTTCTAAGTCATAGTGATATAAGCATTCGTCAGAATGCAAAACACCTTCTTTCCATACTGACAGCTCCCACACTTATAAGACCAGATAATTGGTCTGTTAAAGTCCCAAATTTAAAGCTCGAGCCCATAACAAAAACAAGCCAAGGGCGCAAAAAAATTATCAAAAAAAAGGACGTGCAATTACCACCTACAGGTCCAACACAACCATTAAAAGCAGGTTTTACATTACTAGTTATAGGTATCCTATTAGGGATAACTATTATTTTGAGTGGGTGTGTGCGGTATACCACTGAAATCAAACTAATGGGACCGGACAAGCTAACAATGAATGTAAATGTAGACAGCAACTCGAACAAACTAATACCATGGCAATATCAATTCCAAAATTCATTAAATACAACAATCCCAAAAATAAATATCTTAACAACAGAAGATGGTAAACAAGTATTTAATACTCCCTCTCTTAGCTCTATAGAAGCTAATGCATTGCTAAAGCAAACTATAGATTCCGCATTAGAAGTGACAGGTATTAAAGTTGAACCTCCAGACATGAACTTGAATCAAACAAACTTTTTAATTGGCTATAAACAGTTGTTCAAGTTAAAAGTAGACCTTAGAGATCTTCCTCAAATACCTGGGTTAAAACTGTCACTTGTAGTAAAGCCAGCTCCAAGCAAATTAGGAATAAAAGCGTTCCCTCAACCTGCTATTACAAAAAGTTCAAGTGTTAATTGGGAACTAAAGGAAGGTCTCCTTAATGAGCTTGAACTGAAGTACTGGAGATGGAGCAAGCTTGGATTAGGAGTCGCTTCTGTGATATTGGCTTTAACCTTGGTAATTGTCCTGCAGAACCTTAAAGTAAAAATGGGCTACGGATTTCCCGAACTGCCTCCTTAATTTGATTGTCAAAGATTAATTGGATCGGGGTCTACTGAAAGATTGACACCTTTAGGAAGACATTCCCACAATTTATTACCTTGCGGCAAGGGCAAGGGAGCGCCTTCTGGTCCATGCAATAAAATCTGCCAGCGACTTTTGCCTGCAATTTTTTCTACTAAGGCAGGTGCAGGTCCAATGATAGTCCACCCTTTGGCCTTGCAAAGAGGTTCTATGTATTCTGCCAAGGCAGTAGCCGAAGTTGCAGTTACAGAAGCACGCTCTCCAGACAGGCGAAGCAAACAAGCCCGACTGTAAGGGACCAAGCCAGCCTCGCTTCTTAATTTGGCTTCTTTACCTAGAAAATCCTCATAACAACCATCAACTAAATGTTTGATAACTGGATGGTCGGGAGAGTAAGTCTGCACAAAAACTTTTCCAGGTTTATCCCCTCGTCCAGCCCTTCCTGCCAATTGCATAAAAAGCTGTAGAGATTGCTCTTCTGCAAACAAATCAGGTCGATGCAACAAACCATCTGCGGCAAGAACCACAGCAAGAGTCACCCGAGGGATATCCATACCTTTGGCAAGCATTTGCGTGCCTATAAGAACATCAGCTTCTCCAGAGGAAAATCTTTGCAGCAATCGGCGATGGCCATCGCGGCCACCAGTTGTATCACGATCAAAGCGTAACAACTTCAAATGGCTTAATTCATTAGACAGGTGCTCTACTACTCTCTGTGTTCCTGCGCCAAAAGGCTTGAAAGCACTTGATCCACACTCATTACACCGAAAGCCAATATTTGCTCGATGGTCACACCAATGACACCGTAACCATTGAGACCCTTGCTGCCCTTTGTGAACAGTTAAAGAGACATCGCAATTTGGGCATTGGACCACATCTCCACAACTACGACAACTTAAGAAAGTGTTATAACCTCTTCTAGGCACCAAAACAACTGCTTGCTCTTTCAGCTCGGGTAAAAGTGAAAGCCTCTTCATCAAGGGTTTACTTATCAGCCGCCTATTACCTTCAGATAGCTCCTGCCTCATGTCTACAACATGAACTAAAGGTAAAGGCTGGTTAGCAATACGAGAAGAAAGTCTTGCAACAGCTATCGATCCTGCAGGTTGCAATTCCTTCCATGTAGACAATGATGGTGTAGCACTGCCTAAAATAATTCTCGCTCCAGTTCTTTTTGCTCTATCTAAAGCCAAATCTCTAGCGTGATAACAAGGCATTGGGGACTCTTGTTTATAAGAACTATCATGTTCTTCATCTAAAACAATCAAACCTAACGGTGACAAAGGCAAGAAAACTGCGGAACGAGTCCCTACAACAATTGTGGGTTCCGAAGTTGTTAAAATCTTACGCCAAGTGCTGATACGTTCATTCTCAGAACATCCACTATGATATTCCAAAACTTGAGAGCCGAAACGTCTAACAAAGCGATCTACAAGTTGAGGTATTAAACCAATCTCAGGGGCTAAGATTAAGCAATGTCTACCTTTAGTCAGTTCTTGTGAAGCTATTTGAAGATAAACTTCTGTTTTTCCTGAACCTGTTACACCCCACAATAAAAGAGCAGTTCCTGGTGATTGTTTAGAAAAGCAATCAATAGCAAGTTTTTGTTCGTCAGTTAAATTCCGCGGTTTCTCTTGTTCATTTACTAAAAACCCTTTGTCTTTTCTAAAACGATCATTAGTTTTTTGGATCGTACGTTTTTCACGCAATACTGCACCAATAGATAAGCAACTCCTTAATACTCCGAGAGTTACTCCATTTGCCAATAAGTCCTTTTGCCATATACCACCACCCTTTGTCTTAATCAAAGCAATAACTCCTTGCTGCTTCGAGGGAAGATTTTGCTGACAATCAAATGATGGGTTTATAGAAACCCATAAAAGCCTTTTTAGTTTTTTGTTGGCTGATTTTCTATACCCAAGCCATCCTGGAGGCAAGGCCGCTTTTAGCATTCGAAAGGAACTTGTATAGCATTTCGATGCAGATTCCTCTAACCAGTCTTGCCATTCCTGATCTACAGCTGCCTTCTGAACAATCTCCTCAACTTCTGTCAAAGAACGATTCTTTTCTTGATCTTTACATCTTTTACCACTTAAAGGATCCTCTCTTATTCGCTTACCTACAACAAGACCGTTCATCTGCCGGCCACGCAAAGTCACTGCAACAATATCTCCTAAATCAATACTCAACCCTTTGCTATCGCAATAGGTAAAGGAACGTCCTTCTCTACCAACTTGAAGCCATACTTCTATTTCAAAAAATCCCATAAAAGCAATAGTTGCTAACTTTGAAAATTTTTCTTAAAATTAAAGAGTAAGCAGCAAACTGCTGTTGCGTTAATCATTCAGAGTTCTGTTCAGAGGGAAGGAGCGAAGTCAAAGCAATTTAAGGTTATGTTCCTTAATTGTTTGGCCGTCCTAAGAAAGCCCCTAGCAACGCTGCAATGATGATAAATACCTTCATTCAACTGCAACAAAAACTTTAAAATAGTTTTTAAAGTCATCAATGAAGAGTATTCGCTTAAAAAATAGCGAATACTCCTCTCAATAGGCTTTTAAAAGCGTAAGTTTTAAAAAGTTGCAATTGATGATCAAGGATCGTTTTTAAGAAATATTTATTAATTAAATTTCTACCATTTTTTAAACTTTTAGCAATGAGTTCTGTCGTCTCCAAAAAACCTGTTGCAAAGGCAAAAACCAAAGCAACAAAAAAAGACGGTTCTAAAGCTGTCGAAACTAAATCATTAAAAAGCACTAAAAGTAAATCAATTACAAAAAAATCAAAAGGGAAAAGTACTGCAAAATCTAAAGGGAAAGCCTCTACTAAGTCTAAATCTCTTGAACCAAATAATTTAGATCTTGCAGCTGATCAATTACTTGCTCAAGCAAGCAATACTGAAATCAATGCGGATATATCATTAACTAACGCTCTAGAGAGCCCCGTTGATAAAGCACTCGCAAGTATAAAAATTGGCCCTAAAGGAGTTTATACGGAAGATTCTATAAGAGTTTATCTACAAGAAATTGGTCGGATCAGATTACTTAGGCCAGACGAAGAGATTGAACTCGCCAGAAAGATTGCTGATCTTCTTGAATTGGAAGAACTTGCCACTCAATTTGAGAGTGAGAATGGGCATTACCCATCAAAAAAAGAATGGGCTGCTTTAGTCGAAATGCCAGTAATAAGATTTCGAAGAAGGCTAATGCTTGGAAGACGTGCTAAGGAAAAAATGGTGCAATCTAATCTTCGATTAGTTGTTTCAATAGCAAAAAAATATATGAATAGAGGGCTTTCTTTCCAAGATTTAATTCAGGAAGGCAGTCTTGGTCTTATTAGAGCAGCCGAAAAATTTGATCATGAAAAAGGATATAAGTTTTCTACCTATGCAACATGGTGGATTCGTCAAGCCATTACAAGAGCAATTGCAGACCAAAGTCGAACCATCAGACTCCCTGTTCATTTATACGAAACTATTTCAAGAATTAAGAAGACAACGAAAGTCCTTAGTCAAGAATTTGGCAGGAAACCCTCCGAGGAGGAAATTGCAGAAAGCATGGAAATGACTATTGAGAAGCTTCGATTCATTGCTAAGAGTGCTCAATTGCCAATATCTTTAGAGACACCTATTGGCAAAGAAGAAGACTCTCGTCTTGGTGATTTCATTGAATCAGATTCAGAGAATCCAGAGCTGGACGTTGCAAAAACACTGCTTAGAGAAGATTTGGAAGGAGTTCTTGCAACCCTCAGTCCTCGAGAAAGAGATGTCCTGCGGCTTAGGTATGGTCTTGATGATGGCCGTATGAAAACTCTAGAAGAAATTGGACAAATTTTTGATGTAACAAGAGAACGAATTCGTCAAATTGAGGCCAAAGCTCTTAGGAAACTTCGTCACCCTAATAGAAATGGTGTGCTTAAAGAATATATTAAATAGAAGAATATAGTTAGCAAAGTCTGCTTAATCGCTGCTCCAGTCTAGAAATAAAGAATTGAATTTCAGTGTCCAAATATCAAACTACATTTTTTACAAGGATCAGAGTAATTAAAGTATCGCAATATGAGTGAATTAGGGTTACCTCCAATGAGTAAGGTGAATAAGAAATAAATAATACTAATGGTTCTAGACCAAGTGCGTATAGCAACTCGCAGAAGCAAGCTAGCCATGGTCCAGACAAACTGGGTGAAAGATCAGCTTGAGAAGGCCTATCCCGGCATTAATGTTTCAGTAGAGGCAATGGCTACACAAGGGGACAAGATCCTAGATGTAGCACTTGCCAAGATTGGAGATAAAGGACTCTTTACTAAAGAACTTGAAGCACAAATGCTAATTGGGAGAGCAGATATAGCAGTACATTCTCTAAAAGACCTCCCAACAAACCTGCCAGAAGGATTAATACTTGGATGCGTAACTGAACGAGAAGATCCAGCAGATGCCTTAGTGGTAAATGAAAAATTTAAAACCCATCAACTACATACTCTCCCCTCAGGGACGGTAGTAGGAACTAGTTCACTTAGACGACTAGCACAACTTCGACATCATTATCCCCATCTGGTTTTCAAAGACGTTAGAGGTAATCTAATTACCAGACTTGAAAAACTTGATGCGGGAGAATACGATTCTTTAATTTTAGCCGCTGCAGGATTAACAAGATTAGGTTTTAGCGACAGAATTCATCAATTAATTCCGAGTAAAATATCTCTACATGCAGTTGGGCAAGGTGCATTAGGAATCGAATGTGTAAAAGGGAAATCAGAAGTGATTGAAATTATTAAAACTCTTGAACATCTGCCAACTTCCCAAAGGTGCCTAGCAGAAAGATCATTTCTAAGAGAGTTGGAAGGAGGATGTCAGGTTCCTATTGGGGTTAATAGCCAAATAGATAATGATGAATTGATACTTACAGGAATGGTGGCAAGTCTTGATGGTAAAAAGTTAATTAAAGACTCTAAAAGGGGAGATAAAACAAATCCCGAGTTAATTGGAATAGATTTAGCAAATGAGTTGAAATCTCAAGGCGCAATGGAAATACTGCAAGATATTTTTGACAATGTACGTTCAACTTAATTAATCTACTAATTTTGGATCAATTTCAGTTAAATAGCGAGTCTCACAAGATTTAATAATTTCAATTGCTTTCTCTACCCCAAAAAAGCCATTAACTTTGCATGTACCTGGCTTTTTAAGATCTTTATAGTGCTCCCAATAATATTTTGTTTCTTGCAGCCAGTGTTCTCCTAATTGCTCAAAACTTTTTATGTGATCTAAGCGTTTATCATCTGCAATAACACCAATAATTTTGTCATCAACCTCCCCTCCATCATCAAAAGTCATAACCCCAATAATCCTCGCTTCAACAACTGAGCCTGGAACCAAAGGCTCTGTAACTTGAACAATCTCAATATCCAAAGGGTCACCATCTTCATCCCATGTTCTAGGAATACATCCATAAGCAAATGGATAGGCTAAAGATGAGTAACCAACACGATCAAGTTTTAAATGCCCCGTTTCCGTAATTAATTCGTATTTATTAATTGTGTTGGAATTAAGTTCAACTATTGTATTTACCCGTAAATCCTTTTCTGCTGCGAATGCAGGCAGAACATGTAGGAGGTTGGACATAACCCTACTTGGCGCTTGATCAAGATTGGCCATACTGAAAAATATTTTCGAGAGGCATCCTAAGGTGTACTGGTCATTTGCTCTAACTTATTCTGTAAATACTTCAAAAAAGGTTCGCTGGAAAGAGGTTTTTTAGTCACTTTTTCCACCAATTGCTCAGCGTTAACTTGTCTCCCAAAATGATGCACTTCTTTTCTTAGCCAAGACAAAAGCTCTGACTCCGAACCCTCTAAAATGCAACTGCCAATAGGATCTTTTGCGTATATTCCACTTTTATCTAAATCGAGAATCATTGCTTCAGCCAGTTGAGCACTAATTAAATGTCCGATTAAATAGGAAGGGAAGTAGCCAAAAGCACCTTCACTCCAATGGACATCTTGTAAGCAACCTTCAGAATCATTTGTTGGCTCTATGCCAATAAGGTCACGATATTTTTTATTCCATTCAGAAGGTATTGCATCTACTTCTAATCCGTCTTCAAGTAATGAAATCTCTAGTTCAGTACGAATCAATATATGCAAACCATAGCTAAGTTCATCAGCTTCAACGCGATTCAATCCAGGTGTTAATGGATTCATTTGTCTCCATAAATCATCCCCAGACTGAAGCGGAGCTCCTGCTTCTTCAAAGTACTTCCAAAACCGATTTGCAAATTCCTTACTTCTGGCAACTCTGTTTTCCCAAAAAAGTGATTGGCTTTCGTGAACTGCCATAGAGGTCGCTTGCCCCAAAGGCCAAGCGAACCATTGGTGAGTTTCAGCAGGAAGCCCTTGTTCATAGAGCGAGTGTCCCCATTCATGAGCTGTAGCAAGAAAACATGATAGAGGCTGTCCCGGTACTACTCGAGTAGTAAGGCGAAAATCCTTTGGACCAAGAGTAATAGAAAAAGGGTGGGGGGACCTTGCTAAAGATGTGAGTTTATTATCCCTCCCCCATGTATTCAGTAAACGATCACAAAGAGCTTGCTGAGACTTTTCTGATAAGTCCCATTTAGGTTGCTTTAAATTTTTAGGAGTACTGTATTTATCTATAAGTTCAGGTAAACATTTTTTTAGAGGTTCAAATAATTCATCCAATCTTTTGATTGTTAGATCAGGTTCAAAAGGTTGAGCCAATGTTTCCCAACAACTTCTTTGCTCATTAAGCTGCTTAGCTTGCTCTTGCCTAAGCAAAATTAATTTCTTAAGCGCAGGTTTAAAACATTGGAAATCATTTTTTAATTTAGCTTGTTGCCAAAGAGCATACCCATTTGCCTGAGCAGCTGAAATTTGACTCACTAATTCAGGATCTAACTTCTTTTGACGAGTTATCTCTTGATCTAGCAATTCGAGATTTCTTTTCTTTGCAAGCAACTCATTGGAAATAGAATTGTGATTATTGTTTTGTAATTCTTCCTTTGCATTAATCAGCAATTCCTGAAAATAGTCACTAGTTTGTCTTGAATGTAATGACCTTGCTAAAAGACTTAATTGAGCTCCTCTCCACTCAGCCCCTAAAGCTGGCATTGCAGTATTTTGATCCCAGTAAAGGGTACTGTGAATTGAGCCAAGTACCTTAGTCTCCTGGAGATAGTCTCCTAGCTTTTGCCACGCTTTATCAGACAATTGATTTGATCGACATTTATTAAGCCTAATGTCAAATCAACCAATCAGTCTTTAAATATCAGGCTTTATTAGTTATCTCTGATGCCATCCTGAACCTATAGCAAGATAGTTCTTGGTCGCCTTCAAAAGCAAAATCTGCAAAAGATTCGCCATATTTATAGAGAAAGTCTTTTTAAAACTTAAGTTATTTTAGACCTAACAGAGAACAGCTTGAACACTGTAAGATATAAAATAAGCTTTGCCTCTTATAATTATTAGTCTAAAAAGAAAAATAATAATTCATTAAATTATTTATAATTTTTTGTTGTATTTTTAAAAAAGATTTATTAGAGTGAAGGAAAATTCTAATATTATTTTAAAAATCAGTGGATCAAATCTTTTCAGAAATTACCTTTAAAACAAATGGTGAAGGCTTTCTAAATATCACTCCAAAAATCAATGAATGGATAATCAAAAATAAAATAAATCAGGCCATCCTTGTTCTATCTATTCAACATACTAGTTGCAGCCTGACAATTAATGAAAATGCTGATCCAAAAGTTTTAAAAGACCTTTCTTCATACATGAAAGCGATAGTGCCGGAAAAAGAATTTACCTCTCTTAATAAGACAAGTTTAAAGCAAGAGTACCTGCATTCAGAAGAAGGGATTGATGATATGCCTGCTCATATTAAAACAGCCCTCACATGTACTTGCTTAAGTTTAAGCATTAATGATTCTAAGCTTGTACTAGGGACATGGCAGGCAATTTATCTTTGGGAGCACCGTTATGCTAATAATTTCAGAAAGGTAAGCTTACATGCAGTTGGAGAAATAGCTAAAGTTGAGTCAAGGCCAAAAAGTGAATCCTTGAATCAAATTCTCGTAAAAACAAATCCTGAAAAAATAAATAAAGAAGTCATCAAAAGGGACAACCCTGAACAAACCAATCAAGATGGTGAAATTGAAACAAAGTTAGATTTACTAATCGATCGTATGCATGATTTAACTAGTCAAAAGAATCAACCCACTTAATAATGTTATGGAAAGATCATTGTTAACTCAAAGTGAACTCAGCAAACTCAGTGATGTGCTGCCTGAATGGAAATTAGAAGATAACAAACTCCAAAGAACATTTAAATTCGATAATTTCATTCAAGCATTTGGTTTTATAAGCAAAGTCGCTCTTTTATCAGAGTCATCAAATCATCATCCTGAGTGGGATAATGTGTATTCTAAAGTCTCAATTAAGCTAACAACACATGACCTTGGAGGAATTAGCAGTCTTGACATTAAACTTGCTAATGAAATTAATGCCGTTTTTACGATGTAAGGCACTTTATACTTAAAAAATATCTCTGAAAAGCTTTCAAGCTCTTTCTCCTACAAAAGCATGAGTTCATTAAAAGAAAAATCCTTAGGAAAAGCTGAGGTCGTTGAAATTGACTCAAAAACCCTTCCAGTAACTATCCTCACAGGTTTTCTAGGAGCAGGGAAAACAACTTTGCTTAATCATATACTTAGCAACCAAAAAGGATTGAAGACTGCTGTTCTAGTAAATGAGTTTGGGGAGATTGGTATTGATAATGACTTAATCATTAAAACTGGAGAGGATATGATTGAATTAAGTAATGGCTGTATTTGTTGCTCAATAAATGGGGAACTTCTTAAGGCTGTAGAAAAAATCCTTTCAAAGAGGGACAGTGTTGATTATCTAATAGTAGAGACTACAGGGTTAGCAGATCCTTTACCTATTGCCATGACATTTCTTGGCAGTGAACTTAGAGACAGTACTCGTCTTGATTCAATTATTACTCTTATTGATGCTGAAAACTTTAACGATGAAATTACCACTAGCGAAATAGCAAGATCACAGGTGATTTATGGAGACATCTTGGTAATAAATAAATGTGATCTTGTAAAAGAAGAAAAAATTAATGAGCTTGAGAAAGAATTATCTGGCTTAAAAAAAGACGCTAGAATCTTAAAAAGTTCCAATGGAGTTGTACCGCTTGGATTACTCTTAAGTGTTGGACTTTTCGAATCAGACCGCCTTCACTTAGAGGGAACTTCTAACAAGCACGATCATGATAATTGTGATCATGATCACGGGATATGCAATCATGAGCATAGTCATAATAAGGATTCTCATAATCATCATGACAATGAAATTGAAGGATTTTCTTCTTTTTCATTTACGTCCGATGGTCCTTTCTCACTAAGAAAATTTCAGAATTTTCTGGACAATCAATTACCTTCAGAGGTCTTTAGAGCAAAAGGGATACTTTGGTTTAATGAAAGTGATAGAAAGCATATTTTTCACCTAGCAGGAAAGCGTTTTTCAATTGATGACAGCGAATGGATTGGAGAGCGCAAAAACCAAATTGTTTTAATTGGAAAATCAATGGATCGTAGGAAACTAAAACTACAATTAACAGCTTGTGTTGAATCTCATTCTGGGAAGGGATTTGCTTGAGCTCTTTTAATTCAAAATCAAAACAAGGAAGAGCCCTTTTAAATCTACTTGCGATTGTTCTTGCTTTTTTAATTTTATGGCCAATTTTCGGTCTTCTTGGCGAGGGAATAAATGGCATTAAAACAGGTGTTGTTCGCCTAGGACTTGATGGATTAAGTCAAATATGGGGGACTTTTCAACTTGTTTTATTTACTTCAATAGCTGGAGGTTTGCTCGGCACTATTAATGGGTGGCTTTTAGCAAACTGCAGATTTAATGGAAGGAAATTCCTTCGTATAGCTCAACTATTGCCTCTAGCAACTCCTGCATATTTACTTTCAGCAACGCTAATTGATCTAGGCAGCATAAATTCTCTACGAGTTCATGGCATGAGCTGGGGTGTCTTAATAATGGCTTTAACGACATATCCATATGTTTTTCTTTTAAGCACAGAAAGCTTTGCAAAATGTGGAAAGAATCAACTTGAAGCTTGCAGAAGTCTAGGGATTGGTCCTTGGAATGGTTTCATGAGCATTGCACTTCCGATGACACTGCCTGCTATAGGAGCAGGAATAGCACTTATGGGAATGGAAGTAATAAATGAACTTGGAGCAGTTGAATTACTAAATATCCCAAGCATTTCAGCTGGAATTATTGAAAATTGGATTACAGAAGGGAACCCTGCAGGAGCAATAGCTCTTGCCTTAATTGCGCTGGCCTTTGTAATGTTTCTAGTCGTATACGAAAAAATCCTAAGAAGAAAAAGCAGGAGATGGTCTGAAGATGTTGATGGAGCTGACTCTCCTACATGGGAATTGCAAGGTTATAGACAATTATTAGCTCAATGTATAACAATTACCCCTCCACTTTTCACTCTTGGTATTCCTTTAATATGGGTAGCAATTAACTTAGACCAAATTCAACAAGGATTAGATATAGAGCTTGTAGAACTATCAATTAGAAGTATTTGTTTGGGATTAATTTCTGCATCATTTGCGATGTTTGCAGCAATATTTCTGGGAATTGCTAAAAGATGGGAGTCAAATACATGGATGCAAAGTATTACTTTCCTTTCAGGTATTGGCTACGCTATACCAGGGGCTGTCTTGGCACTAGCCTTGCTTTCATTTGGAGGAGATCCATGGGGTTTCTCCCCTTTATTATTGTTACTCTGGGGTTATTCAACTAGGTTCTTAGCAGTAGGGAAAGGAGGAATAGATTCGGCATTTGAAAGAATTAACCCAAATATTGATGAAGCGGCAACTAGCCTAGGTTCACAATGGAAAGAAATTTTAAATAAGATACATTTACCATTGCTGAAAGGGCCTATTGCTGTTGGATTTTTATTAATTTTTGTAGATACATTAAAAGAGTTACCACTAACTTTTGTTTTAAGACCTTTTAATTTTGACACACTTTCCGTAAGAATTTTTCAATACGCTGGCGATGAAAGAATGGGTGAATCTATCATTCCTTCCTTGATTATACTCTCAGTGGGGCTAATAGCATCCATTGCACTAATACCAACGCTAGATTATAAAAATAAATCCCCCAAGATAGACAACTAATTCTCTCTTGAGATTCGACTAAATCGAGAAAAGAATCTTATGTTGCTACCTACTAGTGCAGCAAATAGATCAGCTAAGCTTGCAATTAACCGATAACAAAGCAAAACTGAAATAAGTGAAATCTCTGGGGCGCCACCTTTTACTAGTAAAAGAATAGAAGCTTCAAAAATACCTACACCTCCAGGGGCAGAAGGTACAGCAAGGCCTATTATCCAAGAGAGAGAAAATGCCGAAAGCCAACTAAAAGTTGTCAAACTATCCTGGATAGAAAATGCATATAAACAAAACCAGAACCCTCCAAAGCGCAATAAAATAAAAGCTAATTCTGCTAAGATTGCAATATAAGGGTAATTAGAGTGTTGTATAACACTTAGATTTGAAGATTGGGAAAAAGAAATTTCTTCATCTATTTTTTTGAAATCGGAAATCTTTAAGCTTTTCAATGAGGAAATAACTGGTCGTCTAAATTTCCGGGTAAGCAAAAGTAATGGGAAAAAGCAAATTATCATAGTCAAGAAATGAAGCCTATTAAAAGGTACCCAAAATAATGCTGCTATTATCATAAATAAAGGTTCTAATATAACTGAATAAAAAGCAGTTTCTAGACTCATATATTTCTTTAATGTTCTAAACCTCTCTAAAAAATGCCAAATACCTCCTGGTAAATATTTTAGAATGTTTGTAGTTAAAAATAGACTTATAAAATTAATATCTTTAGATTTATAGCCCAGCCATATTACAATCCTCTTCCATGCATATGCATTAACTATCAGACTTAGGAAACTTACAAAAAAACCAAATATCAAGAAGAGAAAAGAAGATTTAGGTATTGATTGTTGAGATAATTTACCAAAATTAGAATAAATTGAATATCCTATAAAAAGAAAAGAAAAAAATGTAATCCAAATTTTTAATCCACCAGGTAAATATACTTTTTTAAATAATTCTCTACAAATATGAATTACTTTTCTAAATTTATCAATCATATTTTCCATTCCTCTGTTGAAGAGAATGTTTCAGTTCTAAGAAAAAACTCATTACGAATCTCATCTATAGTTTTACCTGTCTTAGAGCTGATTCTAACCAATTCATCATGTTCAGGCTTAATAGTTAATTGACCATTAGGACGGCGAACTTGCTTTGCATTAATTTCACCAAAAGGAGTCAAGCAAACCCCTATCCTTCTAGGTAAAACCCAGCGACCTTCCAATGTTTCTCTAATTCCTATGGTGACTCCATGCAACAACCAAACCATTCTTAACTTATCCAAATCATTTTCTCTTACCAAAGCTATTACTGATATACCTTGCCGGCCTTTCTTCATATGAATAGGTTGAGAAACAACTTCAATTGCACCGGCAGCAACAAGTCGGCTCCTCAACATAGATATATCTTCTGGAGTGGCATCATCAATCCATGACTCTTGCTTATATATCTCTTGCCAAGCAAAATTTTGAATACTTGAATTAAATTTTTTGCATTCTTCCACTTCCAATAAGCACGCCCTTAATAAATTAGGCCTATCTAGTTTACGAGTCCCTAAACCAATACCTAGTGATTTAATACTCAAAGATTTAGGCCTAGAAAATGCATCAGCAAGTACTATCATCAATGCCAATCCCGTTGGTGTAGTTAACTCACCCAATGGTTCATCATCTTTGGAGGAAAGAATAATCTGATGGTTTTTGACTAGTTCTAAAACTGCAGGAACCGGAACTGGCAATTTACCATGCTCAGTTTGAACAAAACCCGAGCCTGCTGGTGGTGGAGTACAGCATATCCTCTCAGGAGCTAAATGTTCTATTGCAGCACAAACACCTATAACGTCAACCAAAGTATCTAATGACCCAATTTCATGAAATTCAACAAGCGCAATATCAATGCCATGAACAGATGATTCAGCATAAGCTAAGGCCTCAAAAACTTTCAGAGAATTCTGCTTTACAATTTCCTTTAAGGTAGAATCGACAATTAAATTCTTGATGTCAACCCACCTTCGATGATTTTTTTTAGTCTCATTGCTCTCCACCAATACTCGTTTTCCTCTGAGGCCAAAGCTTTTCCCTTCTTGAATTTTAAAACAAGACTTAGTTTCAATGCCTACAGCTGATAACGCACTTTCTATAACATTAAGGGGAACACCTAGGTCAACCAAGGACCCTAATAACATATCTCCTGCAAGGCCAGTAGGACAATCAAAAAAAAGTTGTTTCATTTTCTAATCAAATAAAGAGGGGCAAGTATTTCATTACAAAAGTGTCAACTGTTTAATCTAATTACCCCAGAATAAGAATAGCAGTTATTAAAAAAAACCTTTTTCGAAATGCAGAGTAACAAGTCCTAGAGACATTAAAAAAAGATTTCATTCAATCTTCTTTCGTTTATACAAATACGAACTCTTACTTTTATTCTTTCCACCTCTAGTAGATATGGGGGCTATAGTTTCATAATTCTCTAAGTGCAAAAATTGTCCAATACGTCTCACCTCTAAACTTACAAAATTTCTTAAGCTATCTAGTGGAATGCTTCCTTTTAATCTTAGCTTAAATGGGAGTGGCCTGGTTCCATTCAACCTTGATTTTTGCCGTACTTTAATAACTAAGTCATTACTTTCAGGTTTTGTATATATCAATTCTCCCCTTATCGAAAAATAATTATCGCCTTCTTTCACACTGTCTAAAACTTCGGTCGATTCTTTAGCTTGATTTTTTAAATCAGGTTGGTCTTCGCATTTTGAGTTCAAAGTGCTTGGTTCCCAAATACCACTTATTTGGAAATGCAAATGATCTGAATCTCTACATCTGGGGTATACGACCCACAGATGCGGTTTGTCCATAGGTATATGTCTTTTCATTAGAGTCATAACTCTCCCTAAAACAACAGCTTCTAATTCTTCTCCAGCAGAATCAACAAGATTTCCACGTGTAAAACAATTTCCATCAACTGGTTTATACATCCCTCTAACAAGCCCTATGGCTCGATATTGCAAAGGCTCGGTAACCGGTGGAATTGGATGATCTCTCATAAATAGTCTTTATCCGACCATCTCAAAATCTAGCCAAAATCTGAATAGTTGCTAATAAAAATTTCAATTTACAGGGGGTATAACCAAGTTGTCTTGTTCTTGACTATTGAAATTATGAATGGCTTCATCAAGTGCATCAGTAGGATTTGTGGCATCATCCATAGCTGTTGCTCTTCTAATAGCATTCATTAAATCCATTGGGCCTGAAGGCAAATCAGGCTTATTTGGATCGTCAAAGTCAGTATGAGCATTCCTTTCGGGCTCAAGACTATTGAAGCCAGCTAAATGAAAGGATTTATTTCTAAGCAAGGTGTTTTGCACGCCAACTAAAGCAAGTATTGGAAGAAGGGTATAAAAAATACGAAAAAAATATCGCGTAGGAGACTTCATCAGTTCAAACATTAATCGAATAAATATAGCTAGATTATAGCAATATATTTATGAACATTCTCTAGTGCTGATTTCTACTTGGAACGTCAACTCAGTTAGAACACGAATCAATCAAATTGAATCCTTCCTAGAAGAGGTGAAACCTGATTTATTATGCCTCCAAGAAACAAAGGTTGAAGATAAATTTTTCCCAAGAGAATCTTTTGAGAAAAATGGTTATAATGTTAGTTTTTATGGTCAAAAATCATATAATGGGGTTGCATTAATAAGCAAAATTCCACAAGAAGATATTCGCTTTGGGTTTATTGGTGAACTTGCAAATTCCTCCGAAATTAAACATTTTGATGAACAAAAAAGAATTATAAGTGCTTCATTAAATGGTATTAGATTCGTCAATGTATATGTACCTAATGGCTCTTCTTTAAATTCTGAAAAATACATTTATAAACTGAAATGGCTTGAGTTGCTAAAAAAATATCTTGCTTATCAGTCAAAAAGAGAAGAGCCTTTATGTCTTCTAGGTGATTTCAATATTGCTCTTGAAGATAAAGATATCCACAGTCCTGAAAGATTATCAGGGGGTATTATGGCAAGTGAACCTGAAAGGAAAGCTCTAAAATATATATTAAAGGAAAGGCTAGAAGATATATTTAGAATTTTTGAACAAAATACAAACCACTGGAGTTGGTGGGATTACCGTAGTGGCGCATGGGATCGAGACAAAGGCTGGAGGATTGATCATATATACCTATCAAGTGAACTTGTTGATAATGTCAAAAGTTGCGTAATTCACAAAAAAACTCGAGGCAACATTAAACCAAGTGACCATGCGCCAGTAATTGTCGATATCAATTGGCCTCCAGATGAAATTTATGATGAAGATGATCATTTTCTATAACAACCAATCAATAATTGAAAATATCAAAGCTTTAAAGCCACACATCAATTCTTGTTAAGCAAATTGTGAAGATCTATTTTCAAATCCCCACACTATTTGCAACATCTTACGTAATGTTTTTTAAAGCCTTTTAAAACCAATGGATTTCCTCTAAGAGTGCTGCTACAGCAAGGTTTACCTTCCTGCCTAGTGCAATAATATTTTTTTAACAATAGACAAATCACCCTATGGGATTTAGAACAAACAAACATTTACGAGACGAATTGGGCTGTTTTGAGCCATTATGGCGAACTGTCTTAGCAGCCCATTAGATTAGTTGCCGTGACAAACGCTTTTAACACAAATCTTTCCCAGGCAGTTTTTAACGCTGCTCAAGAACTAATGCCTGGTGGTGTCAGCTCTCCTGTTAGGGCTTTCAAATCAGTCAATGGTGATCCGATTGTCTTTGACAGGGTAAAAGGTGCTTATGCTTGGGATATTGATGGAAATCGCTTCATTGACTATGTCGGAAGCTGGGGGCCAGCCATCTGCGGCCATTCTCACCCTGAGGTTATAGCCGCCCTGCAAGAAGCCTTAGAGAAAGGCACAAGCTTCGGAGCTCCTTGCGCATTGGAAAACAAGCTCGCCGAAATGGTCATAGAAGCTTTGCCAAGCGTAGAGATGGTTCGTTTTGTCAATAGTGGTACAGAAGCTTGCATGTCTGTATTAAGGCTTATCAGAGCTTTTACTGGAAGAGACAAAATAATCAAATTTGAAGGTTGTTATCACGGCCATGCAGATATGTTCCTGGTCAAAGCAGGATCAGGCGTTGCAACCCTTGGACTGCCTGATTCTCCCGGTGTACCAAGAAGTACAACTTCAAACACTCTTACAGCCCCTTACAACGATTTAGAGGCCGTTAAGGAACTATTTGCAGAAAACCCTGATGCTATAGCGGGCGTAATCCTCGAACCTGTTGTTGGCAATGCTGGCTTCATACCCCCAGAGCCAGGTTTCCTAGAAGGCCTAAGAGAACTAACAAAAGAAAATGGTTCTCTTTTGGTTTTTGATGAAGTTATGACTGGGTTCAGGATTAGTTATGGAGGTGCGCAAGGAAGGTTCGGAGTCAAGCCTGACCTAACTACTATGGGCAAAGTTATTGGTGGTGGTCTGCCTGTAGGGGCTTATGGAGGCAGGAAAGAAATCATGTCAATGGTTGCCCCTGCAGGGCCAATGTACCAAGCAGGAACACTCAGTGGGAATCCACTTGCAATGACAGCAGGGATAAAAACCCTAGAACTTTTGAAACAAGAAGGAATCTACGAAAAACTAGAAAATCTTTCTCAAAGATTAATTAATGGTATTTGTGAAGCAGCAAAGCAAGCTGGGCTTCCTATTTCCGGGAGCTGTATTGGCGGAATGTTTGGTTTTTATCTATGTGAAGGGCCAGTGAGAAACTTCCAAGAAGCAAAACAAACTGATTCCGAACGTTTTGGAAGGCTGCACAGATCAATGCTTGAAAAAGGTATTTATTTAGCTCCAAGTGCTTTTGAAGCTGGATTCACATCACTAGCCCACTCAGAAGATGATATAGAAACAACGATCAAAGCTTTCCAAGAGACTTTTCAAGAAATTGCATGAAAGACTAGTTAGCAATTAATTAGCTATCTGTGCTTGCACCTTTTTAAAAGGATGCAAGCACAGATAGCTAATTAATCATTTTGAATGAGAGATAATTATTATTTTCTCCCACCAACAATTACAGGCGGAGTGGATCCTTTATTTCCAGGCAATGAAGGGACAACTTGAGTTCTACCATCCCACTTATCTAAGAACAATTTAAATAAGACCTGATCATCCAAGCTTCTAGTAAGAGTTTCATATCTAAGCGCTTCTTGTTCAGCAATCTTCACCTCTGTTTGAGCTTTAAGTAACTGCTGCTCAGCAATTTGCTTTTGCTCAATAGCAGCTTTATATTCATCAGCTATTTTCAAGTTTGTTAAGTCTAGTGCTTGTACACTTACATAATCAAACTTGCTAAGTTCTTCAGAAACAGTCTTCTCTACTAATTCAGAAATATCACTCCATTGACTGGCAATTGTAACCAGCTCATATTGAGAGAAGACCGATTTCAAAGCCTTTAATAAAGAAGGCTTTATGATTTTTGAATAAACTTCTCTATCACTGTAAGTAATTGTTCGAAAAACTCGACCAGCTTCACTTGCTTTCAAAGCATATTTGACAGTTGCATTTGCATCTATAACCTGCAAATCCTTAGTAAGAGAGCTAAATTTTTCATCTTGTACCTGCGTCCTAACATCAAAAGGGTAAAAAGACTGTACAAAAGGAACCTTAAAATTCAAACCTGCTCGCCTAGAGCCTCCACTGACTTTCCCAAGAGTTGTAACTACAGCAACTTGACCTGCAGGAACAATGAATAAAGCTTGAGTAAGCAGCAAAATCCCTGTAAATGAAAGGATAAGCATTAGAGTTGCTGCCCCACCTGATCCCCCAGGCGTGACATTGCGGATAGGAGTAGTCATAGTTTTTTTAAGATACTTAAAGGATATCTTTAACTGAGAGTTTGTGTGATGTTTTTCAGACTAAGCAAGCAATTCAAATAAATTATTTCTCTAGTTGGGCTCTGACACTCTTAAGCACTTCTAAATATAGATCTTCATCAATACCCCTAATGTCATATTCAAAAGGCATGGATCCATTACAATATTCATGTACAATCATCCAACAATTTTTCTCCAAATCATTAGGCTTAGAAGTTAAAGAAAGGACTTTTTTCGTTAACTTATCAATTAATTTTTCTTGACTTAAGCTCATAAAAAATCCTTTTTGCAAATTAGTCTTAAGTAGGGTAATTATTTTTCATTCACTGACTTACCTATAATTCTCAAACTGCAAAGGGACCTCAAGGTCAGATTCTTTTTTACGGAAATATTCTATCGCTAATTGTAATTCATCTTTACTCTTGCCAGTTATTCTCAGACTATTTCCTTGAATAGAAGCTGTTACTTTCTTTAATTCATTTCTAATTTCTTTACTTAGTTTTTTTGCAAGTTCCTTAGAAAGTCCTCTTTTTAAATGTACAACTTGTCGAACTTTATTTCCAGAAGAGCTTTCTGCGGGTTGAAAATCGAAAATCTTTAAAGAAAGCTTTCTTTTTGTTGTTTTCTGGAGAAGTACCGTTTCAACTGATTGCAAAGTCATATCACTGGCAGTTGTGATAATTATTTTCTCTTCCTCAAGGACAATTTCAGTATTTGAATCTTTTAAATCATATCTTTGACTAATTTCTCTTCGTAATTGATCAATTACATTAACCAATTCTTGATGGTCGAAATCTGAAACGACATCAAAAGAATAAGTGGCGGCCATAGGGTCTATGCACTTCGTATTAGATTATAAAAAAGTGCATTGGATTTCCAACAAGTTATATATAAAAAAGTATTTTTTAATTTTTCAAGCCATCTCTAAATTCCAATTCAATCAAAAAATAACAAGCTAACTACTTTTCCCATATCCTCCGCACTATGGCAACTATTTAAAAGCGTCTCACTGTCATGAAAAGCCAGGCAAATCAATTGATCGCATTTACTTATTATTTCTTGATTGCACAAACTGCTTGCCATAGGCAAAGAAAGATCATCATTATCCCCCTTCTCAACCAAATGCAAAACAAGACTGAGTAGCTCTCTTATCTCTGGGGTTTGCCTATCAAGACTCTGAGGGAGTAATACAGTTAACAATGAAGGATCGACTTCTAAAACTGCTCTAATAACTGCAGCGTTAACACCTTGCGAGCCAGAAGTAATTAAAGTATGTCCCTCTTGGGCTAAAGAACGAGCTATTAATTCAACAAGATGAATTGCCACTACAGGAACATGCCTGCTCCCAAGGATAGCTATTCTTCTTTTCCCTTTATCTTGCAATAAAGCTAATTCTTGGGCAAGCGTATCAATCCGCCCAAGAGCTGGTAAATCGAGGGAGCGACTCAAGGGCTTCCTCATGAAATTAAAAAGAAATTAGCGGCATTCATTGGTTTATAAACTAATTCCAATGGCTTCCATAAAACGACTCAACTCACAATGTTCTTGAACCAAACGAAATGCGTAATTAGCTTTCACTGACTCATGAAGTCTTACATGTCCAAAAGCTTGTTCAATAACTTCTACAGTTGAGAGTGTATCTGTATCTACTTTCAACAAAGGTACTTCTAGCTCTTCAGCTCTATTAATCAATTGGGGCAATGGCTCTCCTGCTCCAGTAAGAATCAAGCATTGGGTAGACGCTTCCAAAGCAGCTAGCTGTATATCAGTTCTATCAGCACCTGTAACTACTGCCATGTTGCGTCTCTTACGAAAGAACTCCATAGCAGAATTAACATTCATCGCACCAATTGTTAAAGTTTCGACCATTAATTCCAGCCTATCTTCGCAGCATATAACTCTTGCGTGAAGACGTCTTACTAACTCCTCGACAGTCACACTTCTAAGCAAAGGCGAACGTGGCATTACTCCAAAGACATCAAATCCTAAGGAATTCAAAGTAGGTATAACCCTGGCTTTAAGCGATTGCAAATCATCTGGGGTGACTGCATTCAAAACAACTCCAGCAAGATTTTCACCAAGTTGCTCTTTTGCTGCTAAAAGTGCATCAACACTTCTACTATCTTCCCAAAGATGAACAAGTAAAACCCTTGCATTTAGGGCCTTTGCAACTTGTCCAAGACTCAACCCAAACAGTAATCCCTCATGAAGGCTGCCTGCCGCTTCAAGAATATTTAAACCCTCAAAAGCATTCTCTAATTGATCTTGTATTAATTTAAAGCCTTCCCCAGGTTCAAGAGTTGATTCTTGTAATCGTTTTTCTGCAGTTTCTGCTGCTACTAAATGAACAGAAGGAATCAATTGTTCTTGAGTTAATCCAAGTATGGAGCCTACAAAACGAACATCATCATCGATAAGTTTTTCAGGCTCTGAATGAGTTCCTAGCTCAAACTCAAAGCTAGTAGCAAGTGGCTTTCCAAAACGAATGTCCTTTCCAGAATCCTTTAAATATTTTGCAATACCAAGAACTAAAGCCGATTTTCCGCTAAACGGCTCACAAGACCCAATAATTAAGGTCTTACCCATTACCGAGTTTCCTTACTATTAAAATTATTATCTAAAAATTTTAGTCTGCATTAAAACTTTTAGAAGTGTTTTTAAAAAAAATACTTTGGTATCAAGAATTAGCGACTAGTCTTGATCAAGCTAAACGATGCTCAAAATTTCTCTATTTTGGTTTCCCATAACTAAAACTCGTTATTTATGAACTAATTATGGAAAGTTTGTCTAGTCCTGGTGTGGCTTCTACTCGAAATTGGGAAAATCGACGCGTAGGAATTACAGGAGTTGGAGGCAGCCTTGGTTGCTCCTTATCAAAAAAACTTAGATCGCAAGGAGCTTTGGTTATAGGTTTAAGCCACAAATCCATTAAAAATAAAGACAATTCTGCCAATTCTCCTAACGAATGGGTTCAGTGGAAATGTGGTCAAGAAGAAAAGCTAGACGGTATTTTTAAAACGTTAGACGTCCTAATACTGAATCATGGAATCAATCCAGGCGGAAGCATTAGCTCATCAGCGCTACATGAGGCTCTTGAAGTAAACGCTCTAAGCACCTGGAGGCTTATGGAGCGATTCGAAAAAATCGCTGAAAACAGCCCTAATCCTGAGTCCAAAAAAGAACTTTGGGTAAACACCTCTGAGGCTGAAATTCAACCTGCACTTAGTCCAAGCTATGAAATAAGTAAAAGATTAATTGGGCAAATTGTCAGCCTAAAATGGCATTCAGCAAAACCTAAAGAACGTTCTAATTTAAAAATTCGCAAACTAATTCTTGGCCCATTTCGATCAAAGCTAAACCCCCTTGGTATAATGAACTCAGATTTTGTAGCGAATCAAATTCTCAATCAAGCAAGGCTTAATTTAAATTTAATAATAGTCACACCAAATCCTATAACTTACTTTTTATGTCCTTTAAATGAACTAATTAGAACTATCTACATAAGCTTGACTAAAAAATAATGATTTATAAAATTCAAATTCTTAGTAAAAACTAAACCTGTCTATCAGTAAGAATTTCATAACCATTAGCAGTTACTAAAATAGTGTGCTCCCATTGAGCTGATAGATTTCCATCTTTCGTAATTACAGTCCAACCATCTTTAAGCGTTCTGCAATATTTCTCCCCAGCATTAAGTATTGGTTCTACAGCAAGAGTCATTCCTGGACGTAATTTTATATTTGGCAATTCATTAGTCCTAAAATTAAATACTGATGGTTCCTCATGAAGATTCCTACCCACTCCATGACCTGTGTAGTCTTCAACAACGCTAAATCCATTAGCCTTTACATGATCTTCAATTGCACCGGCGATATCTAGAAGCGTATTGTCTGGTTTTATTTGAGCAAGACCAGCCATTAGAGACTCGTGAGCAACTCTACTTAATTTTCTTGCCTCTTCTGAAACATCCCCTACGCAAATAGTAATGCAACTGTCACCGTGATATCCCTCAAAATAAGCACCAGTATCCACTTTCAATAAATCGCCAGAGTTAATTATTTTCTTAGGGCTTGGTATCCCATGAACTACTTCATTGTTAACGCTTGAGCAAATACTCGCAGGAAACCCATGGTATCCCTTAAAGCTAGGCACAGCTCCCATTTGTCTTATTCTTTCTTCTGCATATTGATCTAGATCTGTGGTGGTTTGTCCAGGCTGAACCATCTCATTAATTTCTCTAAGGACAGTTGCAACAATTCTGCTTGCCTCCCTCATGATTTCAATTTCTTTAGCTGATTTGATTTCCACTCCTCTTCTCTTCTGAATAACAGGGCCTTGAGTATTGCTCCTGCCTAAAGAACCCGTCGAAAGTAAATCTGCAAATAGCTTGTTCATATTGAAACCAAAAAGATTGTGCGTGAGCAAACCTTCTTTGAAGAAAGGATGCTTAGTAATAACTTCAAGCTACCAATAATTATTGGATAAATTCTAAAAATTAAAGATGAGCTGGATAAAGGATTCTAACCAATCAATTAATTATATAAAGCAATGAGTCAAGCATCCTTTGTTTCAGCTTGTTAGATAGCTATAAGGCAAAATTCTCAAGGGTGATGAGCTAGCCGCCTTTATGGAGCAAGAATATTCAATGGTCACCAATGGATTGAGATGGTATACAAAGGGAGTATTTAAGTTTTAAAAAATCTAAACATAAAGAAAAAAAGCCAAATCTAAAAAAGAACTCTTTGCGAAGAGTTACAATAGTTTTTCGGCAAATAATTACAAAAAGCGTGATGACGTCTGAATTAGAAAATACCTCTCCAATCGAGGAAAAAAGCAAAGATGGGACAAAGGGTTCCGATGAGGCGATTGCAACTAAAGACAAGCCTGCTAAATCTTCTGCAAAGAAAAAAACATTGCTAAAAAGCTCTAAACCCTATGACCTCATTAGAGAATTTGAGCTAGCTCAGCAAAAAAATAAACTCCCTGATGTTTATGTTGGTGACACGGTAAAAGTAGGTGTACGCATAAGCGAAGGTAATAAAGAGCGTGTTCAGCCCTATGAAGGAGTTGTAATCGCTAAAAGGCATGGGGGGCTTAATCAGACAATTACAGTAAGACGTATTTTTCAAGGAGTTGGGGTCGAAAGGGTTTTTATGGTACATAGCCCACAAGTAGCCTCAATTAAAGTCGAGCGTCGCGGTAAAGTTAGAAGGGCGAAGCTTTTCTATCTGCGTGAACGAGTTGGCAAAGCCACTCGCGTCAAGCAGCGCTTTGATCGCTGAGGTCTCGACCTCGTTCAATCCAAATACCAAAATCACCACTTTGGTACTAGGGCAACTACAATGCGCCGTTAGTTCAGTTGGTAGAACGCAGGTCTCCAAAACCTGATGTCGGGGGTTCAAGTCCTCCACGGCGCGTTCGATCACCCCTAAAGCAGTTTCTTTGTTCTGAGAATGGAGTTAGATCTACAACCTGGAGATGTTGTTAAAGTCCTTGAGTCAGCAGCTCTTGGCTGGGTTAGGGCACGTGTTATTCGAGTCAAGTCTGGCGGCAGAGTTGTTGTCCAAAGTGATCAAGGGCGCGAATTCACTGCACGGGGAAACCAAGTCAGACTTATAGAGCCGGCAGGTTTTCGACCCTGACCCTCAAAAAATCAGTCAATCTTGAACTTCTATAAAGAAGTTAAAAACTTAAAATTCCTCTTAGCAAATTTGACGAGGGGCATGTTCTAGATTGATACTTCTTTGGTTACTCTGAAGAATTAGGCTAACTCTTCTTAGAGTTTTTAAAAGCCTTATCCCTTGGGACCGTAGTTCAACTGGTTAGAGCACCGCCCTGTCACGGCGGAAGTTGCGGGTTCGAATCCCGTCGGTCCCGTATCCAGATTTTAAAGAGCATTGACTGTAAGAGTTAGACTTGCGCCCAGCCCAACAGGGACTCTTCATATAGGGACAGCAAGAACTGCTTTATTTAATTGGTTATTTGCAAAAAACAACAACGGTAGTTTTTTAATTCGTATAGAAGATACCGATAAAGAACGATCTAAAGATGAATATACCCAAAACATACTTGCAGGTCTCTCATGGTTAGGGATCAGTTGGGACGAAGAACCCTTAATTCAAAGCAAACGTATCGATTCCCATCAAGAAGCCATCAATTTATTAATTAAGAAAGGTCTTGCTTATAGGTGCTTCACAAGCGAAAAAGAGCTTGAACAAATGAGAGAATCTCAAAAGGCACATAATCAAGCCCCAAGGTATGACAATCGTCATAGGAACTTAAGTGAAGTAAAGAAAGCTCAGTTCATCTCCGAAGGCCGAACCTCTGTTGTTCGTTTCAAAATTGATGATGATGAACTCATTGAATGGAATGATCTGGTTAGAGGGCCTATGCGATGGAGAGGGAAAGACCTTGGTGGAGATATGGTTATATCTAGAAGAGCCCCCGCAAATCAAATTGGAGACCCCCTATACAACCTAGTTGTAGTAATAGATGATTCCTATATGGAGATCAGTCATGTCATAAGGGGAGAGGACCATATTGCCAATACTGCCAAGCAGATTCTTCTTTACAAAGCTCTAAAATTATCTATCCCCAACTTTGCCCATACTCCTCTAATACTTAATGAAGAAGGACGAAAACTTTCCAAAAGAGATGGTGTTACTTCAATAAATGACTTTAGGACTATGGGTTACACCTCAGAAGCAATGGCGAACTACATGACATTGCTGGGGTGGTCTGTGCCCGAAGGGATGTCAGAGCAATTCACTCTTGAAGAGGCATCAAAAGTATTCAATTTTAACCGTGTAAATAAAGCAGGAGCAAAATTTGATTGGGAAAAGCTAAAGTGGCTTAATTCACAAGTAATTCATAATTGGCCATCTAAATTAATACTTAAAGAGATTGAACCATTACTGCAAGAAAAAGGATGGGTTTTGCCTAATCAAAGTTGGGCTAATGAGCTAGTAGAATTAATAAAGCCATCTATTACTTTGCTCAAAGATAGTATTGATCAATGTCAATTCTTTTTTGAAAAGCCTTACCTCCAAGAAGATGCTATTGAACAATTAGCAATAGAAGGTGCCAAAGAATCTTTGCAATTACTCTTACAAAAAATAGAATCTGAAACATTCAAAGAATTAAGTCACGCAAAAGCCAAAGCATTAATAAATGAAGTTGCCACAAATGGAGGGTTTAAAAAAGGTTTAATCATGAAAAGTCTTAGAGCAGCTTTATTAGGATCTTTGAAAGGTCCAGATCTAATATCTTCCTGGGTTTTACTTTCTAAAATGAATAAAGACCTAAAAAGAATAAGAGAAGCTATATAGGCCTAAAGAGACTGATCTTCTTCTGCTAAAAGTCCTAAGCCTTTTGCTAAAGGTTTAGCTGTAAGTCCTTGGATCCCAACAGTCATCAAAATCGTTAAAAAGACCAACCCTTGTAAACGACCAGCCCCTAATACACCTGCCTGCTCTAAACGAATAGAGAACAAAGAAGCAACTGCGGCTGTAACTATGCCTCTAGGCGCCAACCAACCAAGAAATAGCCTTTGCCTGAAATCCAAAGGGAGTCCTATGGTCGCAACACTTACAGCTGCAGGTCTAACAATTAACATCAAAACCATTACGCAGCTAATACCTCCCCATCCCAAAGGACTTAACTCACGCCAGGACACATCTGCCGCTAGAAGAGGGAAAAGCATTGTTATTGCTAATTGAGCCAACTCTCTAATTAATTCGTCTAACTGATCTATTTCAACTGAAGGTCTTCTACCAACTATAAATCCTGCAGCCACGGAGGCTGGCAAGCCAGACTCAGGCAAAAGCCATTCACAAAAACCATATATTAAAAACACGATCCCAAGTGTTAATTGCAGTCTGATTCCTAAAGAAGAGTCTGTTTTAATCCTCTTTAAGCCTTCTGCAAGAACCCAGCCTCCACTTACTCCTACGACTACTCCACCCCCAACTCTTGTTAAAAATCCAAAAGCGACTTCTCTCAAACCATGTAAATTGCCTAAAACTAGCTCTAAAAGCAGCAAAGCCAAAACAGCACCTATTGGTTCAAGTATTAAACCTTCTGCTTCAAGAACATCTCCCAAAGGGGGTGCAAGACGAATTTGTTGAACTAAAGGAGTCACAACCGTAGGTCCTGTAGCTAAAACTATTGCGCTATAAACCCCTGAAAGCGACCACCCCAAACCTGCTAAAAAATGTGCAGTAACTAATACAGCAGCAAAAGAAACAAAAAGCCTTATAAGGGAAATTCTAAAAACAGTGGATTTAATTGTTTCTCCAGGTATACGAAGATTTAGGCCCCCATCAAAAAGAACAAGACTAACTAATAATCCAACAATTGTTTCGAGACCTTGGCCTAAATCAAGTGGTTCAACCAGTCCTAGGCCTGACCTACCAATAAGGAGTCCCGATAAAAGCAATAAAACAACTACAGGGAGACCTGTCAGCAAAGAAAGAAGCCTTGCACCAGCACCAGCAAAAACGGTGATGCCCCAAAGGAGACCTAGCCGTTCAGGTGTCATAAAAAGAAAATGCTGGTTTTATTTTGCTCATTTCAAATTAATGTCCTTGAGCAAATTGAATGACTTTTACGCCAAATAATATGCAAAAAATTGTTTTTGAATATTCTCTCAAAGAGAATGGTTTAAACATCTCTTTATGTAAACCCTCTAATGTATAAATGGTAGTACTAATTACTGTCTTTAATTTTTAATAAAGCCGATTTAAAGGATTTCAAAAAAATCTTCCTTGCGACTCTAAACCAACCAAGCCTATGCGCTATATAAGAAAATCCTTGTAAGGCATCAAAACTTTGCTCCTTGAGACATACAAGGGGTGCATTGGGTGGCCACCCTTCGTGCAGCCAATAACCATTGGGCCTAAAGACTTTTGCAACTTCTTAACTCTAATCTTTGAGAAAAACTCTAAAAAATTAAGCACTTTACTATTTCTATTCTTATAGACACCCATAGCTCCCCACCCAAGCCATAAATTCCAATCAGAGTTATTTGCCCATACCAAAAGTCTAGATTTAATTTCTGAGTCATTCTCAATCCCAACTGGGTCTGAACAAAGCTTCAAACTCGAAGGAGACTTGCTAACTTTTGCAAACAAGTTAATCACCACAAGAGTCCCGTACTTCCAAGCTCTGCAAAAGCCCATAAGCCTTTTTAGAGTCATATCATCTGACAAGTTACTAGCTGTAGAAGGATTCAATCCAATAAAAAGCAATTTTTCTTTCTCTGAACCAATCTGTCTTTCTAGCCACCATCTATAGCTTCCACAATCACTAAAACATTTCCGAATTTTCTGAGAATTCACATTCAGAGTTGACAAAATATGTTCCAGAGAAGCTAAAAGAAAAAGTTTGCAATAATTAAAGCACCTACTCCAAGAATCAATCCAATAGTTGCCATCCTTCCATTCCATATCTCGGCCTGAGGAGTAAAACCTCGCTTCCAAGAATTCAATTCTTGCTTACTGACAGGTTCAGCAGAGTTATCCAAATTTTTTTCATTTTCATAATTCATACCCTCATTCTAGTGATCTAAAAAAATCTTGAGAATATTTTAGAAAGGTGGCTCTCTGCCATATAGGAGATCTGCTTGATCTAAAGGCAATCTCGCAGATACACCCAAATTTCTTGAACTAGAACTATTTCCTAAAAGAAATCTTCTTAATGCAGCAAGACCAATCATTACTGCATTATCAGTACAAAATTCTTTGGATGCCAAATGAAGATTGACTGAACTTGCTATGGAACGGGAAAGCATTAGTTGTCTTAAACGATTATTAGCAGCAACTCCACCAACCATGAGCATGGAGTTAATCCCTTCGTCTAATGCACATTTCAAACTTCTTTCAACAAGAACTTCTGCCACAACTTGTTCAAAGCTTGCCGCGAGATCTTCAACGGGCATTTCTTGAGATATTGATTTAAAGGTTTCAACTTGACGCAATACTGCAGTTTTCAAACCACTGAAAGAAAAATCATAAGGATAAAACCCTCCGCCAGGCTTAGATACTTTCCCCTTGGGGAAGGGAAACCTTTTTGGATTGCCATTCTTAGCAAGTCGCTGAATAGCTGGCCCCCCTGGATAAGAGAGCCCCAAAAGCCTTGCAACTTTGTCAAACGCTTCTCCTGCAGCATCATCATGACTTTTACCTAAACGCAGGAAATCAAAATCTTTATTGACTCTTATCAACTCTGTATGCCCCCCACTCACTAATAAAACTAAATAGGGCGTAACAGGGGCTTGTTCTGATAATAAAGCAGATGAAAGATGCCCTTCCAAATGGTGGACACCAATAAATGGAATTCTATGCAAACTAGCAAGTGTTCTTCCAGTAACTGAGCCGACTAATAAAGCACCTGTCAATCCAGGAGTTACTGTCGCACCGATACAGTCAATTTCATTGCAATTTATATTTGCAACGTTTAACGCCTTCTCAATAAGGAAAGGAATTGTTTCTAGATGGCGTCTAGAAGCAATTTCTGGAACAACTCCACCCCATTGGGAATGCTCATCAGCCTGAGAAGCAATACAATTGGCTAGCACATGAAATCTACCAGCCCTGAATCTGACGATTGCTACGGCTGTCTCGTCACAACTTGTTTCGAGGGCCAGTACAGTTTGCATCATTTGGGCGTATCTCATTTAACTTAGGTAGTAATAAAATCCTGTTTCTTATAAGAGCAGGCTAAAAAAGGCTTCGAACTAATGCGTCGTCTCTTCTCAATCCTTCTATCCGCATTCCTTTTATTAGGTTTTGCTCCAATCGCTAATGCAGCTGGGGAAGCTTTAAATGCTGATAGAGCTGATACTGGTTTTACAGCTTCTGCTCTGACACTGTGTTCAGAGAATACCCGTTTCCAAGAACGGGCAAGCAGTGCATCAACTCCTAAAGACATAGCCAGATTTGAGCGCTATAGCAAAGCATCATGTGGTGATGATGGTCTACCTCACCTCATAATTGCTGCCACCATTGAACCTTTTGGTGCTTTGGCAAACCGTCATCACGAAGGTGATGTTTTAATCCCAGCCCATATATTTATTTATATCGCAGGGATTATTGGTTGGTCTGGCAGAGAATACCTAAGAGCTTCAAAACTGAAAAAAAATCCTGCTGAGAATGAAATAATCATTGATTTTGCATTAGCAAGACAATGCTTAAGGAAAGGAGCAGCATGGCCCTTTGAAGCTAATAGGCAAGGCAGAAGCGGTGAGCTTAGAGAGAAAGATGAAAACATTACTCTCAATGGTCCTCGTTAAAAAAATCTAGATCAAATAAAAATTCTTAAATTTAAGCTTCTTTTCTAAATCAATCTTATGTTCAAACTATTTAGTACAAAATGGTTCCGATCAGCCCCTGTAGTGGCTACCATTTGGATAGTTATTACTGCCGGTATACTTGTTGAATGGAACCGGTTTGTGCCAGACCTTCTTTTCCATCCTGGTTTATAAATTTTAATTTTTAAGATCGCAAGCCTATAAGTTTTTCAATATCAATTAAAGCCTCTTGAAGGTCATCATTAATTACTATTGCATCAAATTCTTTTTGTGCTGCAATCTCTTCTTTTGCTCTAGCCAAGCGACTCTGAATTGATTTTTCAGTTTCGGTACCTCTACCTCTAATTCTTTTTTCAAGCTCTTCAACACTTGGAGGAGCGATAAAAATCTGAAATGAGTCTGGAAAATTATTTCTTACTTGCCTAGCTCCTTCAAGCTCAATTTCCAGTAATACTTTTCTTCCTTCGGAAATTTTTTTATTTATTTGATTTCTAGGCGTGCCATAAAAGTTACCGGAAAATTCAGCCCATTCCAAAAAACCCTGATTCTCGATTTCCTTTTTAAACTTGTCAATAGTTAAAAAGAAATAATGCTCTCCTTCAGTCTCACCCTCTCTAGGCAATCGAGTAGTAGCAGAAATCGAAAGCCAAATTTGATTATTCCTTTCAAGCAATTTTTTAACTAAAGACCCTTTCCCCACACCACTGGGGCCAGTAATTACGGTAAGAGAACTAGTTGAAGTCATAAAATAGCTGAAGTAATAGCCTGCAAAAAAGATCTACTGACATTTTCCAAACTAGATCAATGGGAACTAAGACACTCCAAAAAATGGATATAACCAGTATTAAGGCTGTAGTTGTGGAATTACGTAAAAAAATAATTCCCAGTCGATTTGAAAAAGCTCAACAACCTGAAGCAAATACTCTTCAAATAGGCTTAAGAACTATTAAAGAACTTATATGGATTGAGCTAAGTTGGGACGCCTATTCAGCCAGACTAGTAGAAATCGCCCCGCCACCAAAGACATCAGGGGAGAGCACACTTGCAAAACAAGTAAATCATGGTCTTAATCAAATGGCCTTAATCGATTTAAAACAAAAAGGCTTTGAAAGAGTTATAGAGTTTCATTTTGGATTTAGACCTAAAGAAAAATCTCATAGGTCTCTGATACTTGAATTAATGGGTAGACATAGTAATTTTTTAATGCTGAATAAAGAAGGAAAAACAATCACCCTTGGCAAGCAAGTTAGAGAATACCAATCAAGACTCAGGCCGATTAGCACTGGTGATATTTATACACCTCCTCCTCCTCTAAATGGGAAGGAACCTAACAAAGACGAATGTTTTGAAGATTGGAAAGAAAGGCTTTCTCTAATTCCTATAAGTCTAAAAGAAGCTCTATTGATGAATTATCAAGGAATCAGTCCCTCTCTCGCTATTCAATTAGCAAGTGATAAAAAAGAAACAGCTGAACAAATTGTAAATTTATCTGTAAAAGATCTAGCTCAAGAAACCTGGGAATCCATTTACAAAAGATGGCATGCTTGGTTAGAGGTTTGCGACAAAGAAAGCTTCTGCATATGTTCTGAAGGTCCTACTGCTTACAGAGTTTGGAAAGAAGGCAATGAGAAACTAGCACCATCTTCAGCTCTAAATATAAGTCTATTTCTTGGAAAGTATTATAGAAGTCATTTAGAACAAAAGAGGTTTAATAAACTATTTGATGAAATGAATCAAAGACTTATCAAAGAAAGAATCAATGAAGAGAAAAGCCTAATTAAGCAAAAAGGACTTCTTACTAGAGTTAAAGAAAGCGATGAAATTCAAAGAAAGGCTGATTCTATTCTTAGTTCCCATAAGCCAAGTAAAGCAATTATAAAAGAAGCTCAATTACTATATAAAAAAGCAAAAAAAATAAGGCGTTCTGAATCTATGCTAATAGAAAGAGTGAACTTTCATCAAAAAAAACTTGCTCTCATTGCTGAAAGTGAACTTTTTGTCCATGATATTATTTTAAATACTTGTGAGAGTAATTTAGAGAAAATTCATGCAATTAGCGAGTTAAAAGAAGAACTAGATAAACATCTTTTTTCAATCGATAAGAACAGTTCAAAACCTTCTTATACAAAAAAAATTAACCTTGTTCTTGAAATCATTAGCCCTAACGGACTATCAATACAAATTGGGAGGAACCATCGCCAAAATGAATTAATAAGCATAAAAAATGCTCGCAAAGGTGATTTTTGGTTTCATGCCCAAGAATGTCCAGGTGGGCATGTTGTAATCAAAGCCTCTCAAGGCGGAGGAGCTGAAGAAAGCGATATTCAATTTTGTGCAGATCTAGCTGCATACTTTAGTAAAGCCAGGCACAGTAAAAAGGTTTCTATAACAATGGTTCCAATCAAGCAACTTCAAAAACTCAAAGGGGCTATTCCTGGAACTGTTACGCATCGAGGAGGGAAAGTGTTATGGGGAGATCCATTAAATGGCAAAGATCATTTTGAAAGGTCTAGAGCAAAAGCACAAAATGCTTTATCATCAGCAACCAGTTAGGAAGATCGACATGTTGGAATTTTTACTTGGCACTCATGAATTCTTAGGCAACCATAGTTTTGCAGAATTCTTAGTTGGGTATATTTTTGGTGCAGCTCTAATCATTGGTGCTCCAACAGTTTTTCTACTATTAGCTTTCATAAGTGCTCTAATGAAAACAAATGGCAAAATGGGTGGCTATCGAGAATATGAAGTATATGGAGAGTCCTCACTGAATGACTGCCCTCCGTTTTTACTCCCTGACCCTACTAATCCTGAAAGAATTAATAGCACCCAATCAAGGGGCTCCAAAAGAAGTAAGTATGCATAGACAACTTAAGTTCCAAGAATTTTAAAGAGAACTCAGGCTTAACCAGAAGAGAAATACTTAATTTATAGTTATTTTTTTAGTAGAGTTAGCTTATATATATTAAAAATTAATTTGATTAGTCTCTTATCCTCCTAAAACTAATTTTTCATAGCAGTTGCAGTCAAAAAGATACTTATGAAAGATCCTATTAAGAAAAAAAATAACACTGATAATTTTAATGATGGCTTAGTAATGCCTTTTGTAGATCACCTAGAAGAATTAAGGCAAAGAGTCCTAAAGTGTTTAATTGCAATAGTTGTTTCTGCCGCTGCAAGCCTTATTGTTATAAAACCATTAGTAAGGTTTTTAGAAGCTCCAGCAGGATCTATTCATTTTCTCCAACTTGCTCCTGGCGAGTTCTTTTTTGTGTCAATAAAAGTAGCTGGATACTCTGGTTTAATTATTGCAATTCCATATTTGCTTTTTCAAGCACTTGCATTCATCCTCCCAGGCTTAACAAAACGTGAAAAGAACCTGATCGCGCCTGCTGTCGCAGGCTCAGCTGTTTTATTCATGGGAGGTCTGTTTTTTGCTTGGTGGGCACTAATCCCAGCTGCTTTAAAATTCCTATTGAACTATGGAGCTGATGTAGTCGAGCCGCTTTGGTCAATAGAGCGATATTTAGACTTTGTCCTATTGCTTATGGTTGCAACTGGCTTATCCTTTCAACTTCCAATCCTGCAACTTTTATTAGGGATATTTGGTCTCTTAAATTGGAAGCAAATGATCTCTTCTTGGCGTTGGGTTTTGATGGGAGCAGCTATTGCTGGTGCTGTTTTAACCCCTTCTACTGACCCAGTAACAATGTTATTACTTGCGGGGTCAATCTTAATATTGTTCTTCATAGGTGTTTTGCTTGTAGCACTAAGCAATAAATTTAAAGAAGAAATTCCCTCAAAAGTTCACCCCCCTTCAAATGCAGGTTAAGAGCCCTGCCAACTCTTGGCTTCCCTGAGCAGCTGGGAATCCATTCTCTAATAAGTCCTTGCTGCCCAAGCCTATTCAAAACATCAACTACATAACTTACTTTTTCCAAGTATTCTTTTTCGGTACAACAAAAAGACTGTTGTTCTAGATAAGCCCACATAATCTGAAAATAAATAGAGCTACCTTTAACCTCCAGCCGCAAGTCATAAGAAACGCCCCATCGCCTTCTTACCAAATAAACCATTTCTTGAACAGTCAATTGCTTTCTTGGCTTTTCAGCAATTTCAAAAGTCATTTTTAAAATCAAATCATTGAGATAGCTTGATTTAAGAGCAATCGCGCACCTCGAAGGTACATAATGGTATTGATTATGGACTGTTAGAACATCAGGCATGACACAAATGACTCCTAGCGATGTGCCCTCTATGGGTCGGAGGCAGTTCATGAACCTTCTCACATTTGGTACTGCTACAGGTGTTGCATTAGGCGCCTTATATCCAGTGGCAAATTATTTCATGCCTCTAAGGGCTGGTGGAGGTACCGGTGGAACCTCTGCTAAAGATGAACTTGGCAACCCAATAACTGCTAGCGGTTGGCTTTCAAGTCACCCATCTGGAGACAGAAGTCTCGTACAAGGCTTAAAAGGAGATCCAACCTATTTAATAGTCGAAGGGGACAACGCAATAAGTGATTTTGGTATAAATGCTATATGTACACATCTAGGATGTGTTGTTCCATGGAATAGCGGGGCTAACAAATATATTTGCCCTTGTCATGGAAGCCAATATGATTCGAATGGGAAGGTTGTAAGAGGACCAGCGCCGCTTTCTCTTGCAATCGCCCATGTCGATGTTGAAGATGACAACGTAGTTGTTAGTCAATGGACTGAAACGGACTTTAGAACTGGAGACAAGCCTTGGTGGACATAAAAATCTAAACACTAAAACATTTATTCATCAGCTATCAACAATTTTCAAATGCGCAGAATTCTTGCACTATTACTAGGCTCTACCCTTGTAGTTCTCTCATTAATAATCATGCCCTCCTCAAGCTGGGCATATCCTTTCTGGGCGCAAGAAAATTATGAAAACCCACGTGAAGCAACTGGAAAATTAGTTTGCGCCAATTGCCATCTAGCCAAAATGACAACACAAGTAGAAGTGCCTCAATCGGTTGCAGCAGACAGTGTCTTTACAGCTTCAGTAAAAATTCCCTACAAAAAAGGAACCCAAGAGATTGGTGCTGATGGAAGCAAAGTGCCTCTACAAGTTGGTGCTTTAGTAATGCTTCCTGATGGTTTTAAACTAGCACCTCAAGATCGTTGGTCAGACAAAATAAAAGAAGAGACCAGTGGTGTTTATTTCACTCAATATAGTGAAGACAAAGAAAATATTATTGTTGTTGGCCCTCTATTAGGTGACCAAAATAAAGAAATTGTTTTCCCAATACTCTCACCAGATCCTTCTACGGATAAAAATATTCACTTTGGCAAATACTCAATTCATGTAGGTGGGAATAGAGGTAGAGGTCAAGTTTACCCAACTGGAGAAAAAAGTAATAACACAAGCTTCACTTCAGCGTCCTCAGGGACAATTTCTTCAATAAATGTCAATGAAGATGGTTCTAAAAGCGTTATTGTTGAAGCCGGAAACGGGGAATCCTCAGCACAGGAGATACCTGCCGGACCAGATCTTATAGTCAATATAGGTGACAATATCCTACAGGGCTCTCCTTTAACTAATGACCCAAACGTAGGAGGTTTTGGTCAATTAGATGCAGAAGTAGTGCTTCAAAGTCCTGCAAGGGTTTTGGGCTTGATTGCTTTTTTTGCTGGTGTTGCGTTAACTCAAATATTACTTGTTCTTAAAAAGAAACAGGTTGAGAAGGTTCAAGCTGCAGAAGGAATATAAACACAGCAGTCAAGGCTGGAAATAAATGAGTCTTTTATTTTTAACCTTTCAATCTCCAGGGCCAGATTTAGTAAAAATCGGTCCTTTAATATTGCGGTGGTATGGTTTTTTGATAGCAATATCTGTGTTAATTGGGATTAACTTATCAAGTAAATTAGCAACAGAAAAAGGGTTAAATCACAATTTAATTAATGATCTTTTTCCAATATTGGTTGCAAGTTCTCTGGTAGGTGCAAGGATCTATTATGTTTTATTCGAATGGAGGAATTACAGTGGGGATAATTTCTGGAGTTCTTTAAAAGTTCTAAACTTTATAATACCAATACCATCTTTTCTTGAAATCTGGAGAGGGGGCATAGCAATACATGGAGCCTTAATTGCAGGAGCAATATCAATATTACTTTTTTGCAAATGGAAAGAACAATCATTTTGGGATGTTCTCGATGTAATCGTACCTTCAGTTGCCTTAGGGCAATCAATTGGAAGGTGGGGTAATTTTTTCAACAACGAAGCTTTTGGTGTGCCTGCTGATATTCCCTGGAAGTTATTTATTCCCTATCCATATAGACCTACTGTCTTCCTAGATGCTCAATATTTCCATCCAACTTTCTTGTATGAATCACTCTGGAATATTAGTCTATTTATTATATTGATTTATTTATTTAAATTAAGCATCAAGGGACGCTTAAAGCTTCCTTCGGGTTCTTTAAGCTGTATATACATAAGCGTTTATAGCGTTGGCAGGTTATGGATCGAAGGCTTACGCATTGACCCTCTTTGCTTAGTAGGCATTCCACCCTATTGTTCAGGAGGTATTCGCATTGCACAATTAATCAGCACGCTTTTCATAGGGTTAGGGGTATTTGGATTGTTCTGGATATACATAAAAAAAAGAAAAATGCCTGATTCGAAAAAGAATATCAAGCAAATCCAATGAACAGAGTTTCAATTGTTGGAGCAGGGCCTGGAGCCCCCGACCTTCTTACTCTACGGGCACTAGAAAGAATAAAGAATTCAGAGGTTCTTATTTGGACAGATTCTTTGGTATCTCCGCAAATAGCAAACCTTGCTCCAAAGAATTGCAAAAAAATAAAAACAAGTTCTTTAACACTTGAGGAAATAATTAAATTAATTATTCGTGAGAGCAAGGAAGGGAAAAACATCGTGAGGTTGCATGACGGAGATCCTTGTCTTTTTGGAGCAATTTCAGAACAAATATCTGCGCTCCATGAAGCAGGAATTGAAGTTGAGGTTATTCCAGGAGTCAGTGCTTATCAAGCAACTGCCTCAACATTAAAAAAAGAGCTTACTATTCCTGGAGTTGTGCAAACTATAATTCTAGGAAGAGCAGGTGGTCGCACAGGAACTCCAGATAATGAATCTCTAGAGAATCTCGCCTCCATAAAAGCAACACTTTGTTTATATTTAAGCGCTAGACATGTTAATGACGTTCAAAGAACCTTGTTGAAATACTATCCAGAAGATACTCCCGTAATCATTGGATATAGAGTTAGCTGGCAAGATGAGGTGATAAAAATTGTTAGCCTTAAGGAAATGGCTTTCGCGTCAAAAGAAATGAATCTTTTTCGCACAACACTTTATATAATTAGTCCAGGCTTCAATGCAAAACATAAACGATCGAAGCTATATAGTTCAGATCACAAACATCTTTTTCGCCAAAATTAATTATTTGCACTAGAATTATTAAAAAATGTATTGAGATAGTGAGCGATATTGAAAATAGCCAAATTAGTGAACCTTTAAAGGATGAGTCCTTATCTCTTTCGGAGGTTGGATCTTCGATAAAAAACTCTAGAGAATCTCAAAATCTATCCACTAAAGAGTTAGCTGAGATGCTAAAAATTGGCGAGGAACAACTCATTGCAGTTGAACAAGGTCAAGCAGAACTCCTACCAGAAAAAGTTTTTGTGAAAGCAATGATTCGAAGAATCTCTGAGAAATTAGGGATTGAAGTGAAGTTAGGTGATGAAAGTCCAATTACTAATGATTCAACTAAGACTGAAGAAGTAAAAAAGAAAGAGTCAAATATAATTGACAAAAAAATTGTCGCAGTCGCTTCAATCACTAGCTTGTCAATACTAACTTTGCTACTAGGCATTTCTTTGCCATCGATTATAATTAATAGTTTTTACTCAAAAGAGAAAACTAATCCCAACCCAACTACACCTTCAACTGAACTTAACAATCAAAGTCCATTCAAGTTAGATAGCTCTTTAAATCCTGAATTAACCAACTAGTATTTTTAAATTAAATCCCGTCAAATCTTTGACTAAAGAATAATGATTCTTTAGGCTCCATACTTCAAGGCTTAGATCTTGGCAAGGCTTTTCAGGGACAAGTTTAAGAGTCAACTCAGAAGCTTTAGCAGAAACATTAATGGATTCAATTACAGGCTCAGGTCTTCTATTAACTGCTACTGATAAGCGCAAAAGAAGAGACATTTCGGAAACAATTTTACGGTTTTCTTTTGTTTCCAAAATTTGCCAAGCCTCATGACGCTTTTTAGGCAAACTTCTACGTTGATAGCGAGCAATAGCAGCCACCATTAAATGCTCTGCTTGCGAATAACCTAAAAGTTCTCCATGCCGTATTAAATACCAAGAATGCTTATGGTAAGCACTGAGATTTATGTGCTGACCACACGCATGAAGCATTCCAGCAGCCCATAACAACTCTCTTCCTACACCTTGATCGTCATGCAAGATTCCTTGAGAGCCGTCATACAATTCAAGTGCATGTTGAGACACTCTTTCGGCTCTAACGTTATTTACTGCAAACCGTCTTGCTTGATGAAGGACCGTTCGTTTTCTAATACTTCCTTGTAAGACAAATTTATCACTTAAAAAACCATTACGAAACATCCAATCAACGACTAAACCTTCTCTTAAGGCTCTTTCACTTAAAACAACTTCCTCAACATCAAACATTTCCATAATTGTTTGCAAAATCAAAGACCCTGGCACTAATATTTCTGATCTCTTCTGACTAATAGAAGGTAATTTCTTTCTCTCATCTGGAGTTAGACCTACAAGTTCTAAGATCAGATCATCCAAAAAACTTTTAGAAAATTTAAATCCATGTAATTTTTCAATATGGTGATTCATTTGCTGAGCAACCAAAGACCCTATAGCCATCGCCGTCCCACTAGTAGCGACCATTACTGGTACCTGTTCAGGGTCCATGCGACTCACAATTTTTTCTACGGCAGGCTCTAAAGACCCTTCAATAAAAGTTCTTAAAAACTTTCTTCTTTTGGGGGGCATTGGGTCATCTTTAACAAAATCTTCTTGAAGTCGAACAGCTCCTACTCGAGTACTAGTTAAAGCTTTCGCATCTCTTCCGTCAGCCAAAATTAATTCTGTTGAACCTCCTCCAATGTCGACCAAAACATGTGGTTGACCACCAAACGGCATCCCCGAAAGAACTCCTAAATAAATCAATCGTGCTTCTTCAGATCCACTTACCAGCTCTACATCTAAATCTAGTTCTTGTTTAATACGGTTTAAGAACTGTGTACCATTACCAGCTTCTCTAACAGCACTTGTAGCAGCAATAATTAGGTGTTCAACTTTGTAACTAAACGCTAGTTCTTTAAAGTGCTTTAAAGTATTTACCACCTTATGCATTGCTGCTTCTGTTAAGTCGCCAGTCTCAGAATCTCTTTCACCAAGTCTAGTCGATGATTTTTCAGCAAGGGCTATAGAGAAAGTATGCAAATAAGCATCGACAGATGCTACTAATAAATGCGTTGAATTAGTCCCTATATCAATTGCACCTATATAAAAAGTTTTTTGATTTTTAACTTTTTCACTTTCAAAGTTTTCTAATGGATTAGACAGAGAGTTAACACCTGTCATATAAGTGGGGCCAGCTACATAGACACTTTGGCATTGAAAACGTCTTTTGCTTCAAAATCCAAACTTTTTTCTTAAACGCATCTATCAGTGAAAATTCAAAACTCTACTGAACATCTCATTCATTGGATCGAACTTCTTCGCTGGAACAAGCCAAGCGGAAGAATTATTTTATTAATTCCAGCTGGATGGTCACTTTGGCTAACACCTTCTGCACCACCATCCGGATGGTTGGTTGGTTTAATAATTTTGGGAGGAATTTTTATAAGTGGAGCAGGATGCATTGCGAATGATCTATGGGATATGAATATCGACAAGAAAGTTCAGAGAACTAAAGACCGACCTTTGGCTTCTAGGAATATCAAACTTTCTACAGCATGGATACTATTATTTTCAACTTTAATTCTGAGTCTATTGACAATTTTCCTTCTACCTAGTGAGAGCCAAATTTTATGCTTACAGCTTGCGTTGATATCAATAGTTCCTATTTTAATCTACCCTTCTTCAAAAAGATGGTTCAAATACCCTCAAGCTCTTTTAGCGATTTGTTGGGGGTTTTCAGTCCTAATTCCATGGGCAGCTATGGAATCCACCTTAAATGGAGGATGGCCACTGATTTCCTGTTGGATAGCAACCCTAACATGGACATTTGGCTTTGACACTGTCTATGCAATGTCTGATAAAAGTGATGATAGAAAACTAGGCATCAAAAGTAGTGCTCTAAGCCTTGGAGAGAAGGCGCTACCAATTGTATCTATATGCTATGGAATAACTTCCCTTTTTCTTGCATATGGAGCTTTTAATGCAGGTAAAAGTCTGATTTTTTGGCTTATATTGTTTATATCAAGCATAGGCATGCAAAAAGAAGTTATTTTATTAAAAAAGCACGTTGGTGGAACGTCTAATTATAGTAGACATTTTACGCGGCAAGTTCTACTCGGTAGTTTCATTTTGCTAGGATTAATACTTAGCTAAGCATGGTTTCTATCAATCCAACCACTTATGCGACACCTCTTCAAGAAGGGGAAGAGGTTATAACAATTGCTGCCAGCTCTATAGTTTCAGACGAGAATTCTTTAAGAAATGGTTTAGAAATATTTGCAAAGTGGGGGTTACTTTGCAGAGAGAACAATGTAATTGGACGTAATTGGGGGTATCTAGCAGGAGACGATACAATCAGGTTCAACGAATTGCATCCAGATCATTCTGCAAATCTTAAAGTATTTGCAAGAGGAGGTTGGGGCGCCGCAAGACTGCTAGAACGCCGCCAACCATGGCAAAAAGGTTGGCTTCTTGGTTTCTCAGATGTCAGCTCAATCTTACTCTCAAGGTTGGCATCAGGGTTCGATGGAAATATTCATGGTCCTTTAATCACTTCCTTGCCAAAAGAACCTGAATGGAGCAAGGAAAGACTAAGGTCGATCCTCTTCGGCGAGTCAATTCCAGATCTACATGGGGTCTCCTGGCACAATGGAATCGCTCGAGGACCATTAGTAGCTTGCAACTTAACTGTTGCCTCTCATCTACTTGGTAGTAGCCATATGCCAAGTCTGAAAGGTGCCATCCTTGTTTTAGAAGATATCGGGGAAGAACCTTATCGTATTGACCGCATGCTAACTCAATGGAGACTTTCAGGATTACTACAAGGTCTCGCAGGACTAGCATTCGGGGATTTCGTTAAATGTGAGAACCAGTTCTCTAATGAAGAGACTTATGGATTTGAGGTAAATGAAATTCTCAAAGAACGGTCTAAAGACTTACAAATTCCTGTGATAGCAGACCTTCCAGTAGGGCACTCTTCCGCTAATGCCGCTCTTCCTTTAGGAAGGGAAGCATTAATTGATGGGAATAAAGGATTGCTTAGAGTTTTTTCTTCTTAGCAATTATTGCTTCGGCCACAGAAAGGTCAAAAGGAGTTGTGACTTTAATATTTGAAGGGCCGGATTGAAGAATTTTCACTGGCCAACCAAGCTTCTCAAAGAGAGATGCGTCATCAGTTACATTCAATTTTCTCTTAATTGCTTGTTCATGAGCTTTCTTTAACTTTTCAACTTGAAAACCTTGAGGGGTCTGGGCAGCCCATAAAACGTCCCTATCAGGGGTGTCTAATATGAAACCATTTTCATCCACTTTTTTAATTGTATCCGTAACAGGAGTAGCTGCTATTACCGCGAATCCTTTCTCAACCATTTCAGAACACTGATTCAGTAAGTCTGGTTCAATTAAGCATCTTGCTCCATCGTGTATAAGTACATATTCAGCTTCTGTTGGCAATGCGGCTAATCCCCTTTCCACAGATTCCTGACGAGTCTTCCCACCTTGAATCCATTCCATGGGTTTAGAAAAGTCATCAAACATTTTTACAATAACCTGCTGATCACCAGGCTGTCCTATGACTCCAATCCATTTAATTGAATCAGCAGAGTCAACTGCATCCAATGTCCATTTCAAAATAGGTTTTCCGGCTATTGGTAATAACAACTTGTTGAAACCTGCCCCCATTCGACTCCCAATCCCTGCAGAAGCAATTAACAAATGCACAGCCATCTCCTATATAAAAGAAATTAAAATATTGAAATCATCATTACCCAGTTTCTTTACTTTTAGGTTGAGTCGCAACTAGTTTCTTACGTACGATATAAATAATCAAAAAACTAATGGTTAATTCAGCTCTAATGGAAGGACAAACTGCCTTAGTAACAGGGGCTAGCAGAGGTATAGGGAAGGCGATTGCTTTCAGCCTTGCCGAAGCAGGGGCTGAAGTGGCTGTGAACTATTCAAGCTCCCCAGAAAAAGCGGAAGAAGTGGTTTCTACAATTAAAGAATCGGGAGGACGTGCATACTCAATTCAAGCCAATGTAGCTGATGAGAACTCTGTGGATAACCTGATAAAAGCCATCTTGGAAAAAAGCGGAAAAATAGATGTATTGGTAAATAATGCCGGGATTACAAAAGATGGTCTATTAATGAGAATGAAAACTGAAGATTGGCAATCAGTTGTAGCACTGAATCTGACTGGAGTATTTCTATGCTCAAGAGCTGTTGCAAGGCCTATGCTTAAACAAAGGAAAGGAAGGATTATAAATATCACCTCTGTAGTGGGACTTATGGGCAATGCTGGGCAAGCAAATTATGCAGCAGCAAAAGCAGGTGTTATTGGACTTACAAAGAGTTCTGCGAAAGAATTTGCGAGTAGAGGAATAACTGTTAATGCTGTTGCTCCTGGTTTTATTACAACTGACATGACTAAAGAGCTAAATGCAGATCCAATTTTAACTGCAATACCATTAGGATTTTTTGGGAATCCTGAGCATGTTGCTGGCACTGTGCGTTTCCTAGCTGCTGACCATGCTGCGTCCTATATAACTGGTCAAGTTTTACAAGTTGATGGGGGGATGGTAATGAGCTAGCATTTCATCTGCAAGCTTTTACGACCCTAATCATTATAATAATCACAAGGATAATAAAAATATAAAGTGAACTTATTTGCTCTCGAATAAGATTATTTAAAGCACAAGGATTCCAGGATAAGGCAATAGATAACTACTACAATTATTAAAACAAAAACCTCAAAAAAGTTCAAGAAGCCTTAGCACTTAAGCTTAAAGGATTATCGGCTAAATAGGAAATATAAATTGCATAAAATATTTAATTAAATATAACTTTGGCTTAAGTAAATTAGCAAGTTAGACTCTTGCAAGTAAAAGGCTTTTAAACTTTTATGGAAGATCAATTCTCAATCGGCTGGCCCAATTCATCTCTAAGCCTGCGAATCCTTTGTAAGAGTTTAAGTCTTCGACTCCTCGCTGTGGCAGTAAGAAATAATCTCACAGGTACATATATCAATGTCATTGTCCCAGCCAGTCCGGCCATAAGGATAAAAAACAAAGCGCCTGGATCATTCATATTTGGACCATAACTGCCTTTGAGCACTAATGGAATTAAAAGTGTCCTAAGGATTCGGCTTTCCCCACTTATTAACAACTGTCTTTGCGTAAGAGTGTTATAGGAAATTGACGCACCAAAATTTAAAATGGCCAAACTCATTAGTTCTTCTGATGAATCTAGAGGTGCCCTTGAAAAAGGCGTAGATGCACTAGCTAACGCAGTAAAAGTAACCATTGGCCCCAAAGGTAGAAATGTAGTTCTAGAAAAAAAATATGGGGCACCAGACATAGTTAATGATGGTGTTACCATCGCAAAAGATATAGAGCTAGAAAGCCCTTTCGAAAATTTAGGTGCGAGACTGATTGAGCAAGTTGCTTCAAAAACTAAGGATAAGGCTGGCGACGGAACAACCACTGCAACTGTTCTTGCCCAAGTCATGGTTCATGAAGGCCTGAAAAATACTGCAGCAGGGGCGAGTCCTATTGAACTTCGTAGAGGTATGGAAAAAGCTGTATCAGTAATAGTTCAAAAACTTGAAGCTAAAAGTAAAGAAATTAGTGGGAACGATATCTTGCAAGTGGCAACAGTAAGTTCTGGTGGGGATGAAGAAATAGGGCAAATGGTTGCCGAAGCAATGGAAAAAGTTAGTTTTGATGGTGTTATTACAGTTGAAGAATCCAAATCCCTAAACACTGAGCTAGAAATTACAGAAGGGATGGCATTTGATCGTGGGTATAGCTCTCCGTATTTTGTCACTGATCCTGATCGTCAAATCTGTGAATTTGAGAATCCCTTACTTTTAATAACTGATAGAAAAATAAGTTCAATTAATGATCTAGTTCCTGTCCTTGAAGCCGTTCAAAAAAGTGGTTCCCCATTGATCATTTTGTCTGAAGAGGTTGAAGGGGAAGCTTTAGCAACTTTAGTAATCAACAAAAATCGCGGAGTATTGCAAGTTGCAGCTGTTAGAGCACCATCATTCGGCGAAAGGCGCAAAGCAGCACTTGCAGATATTGCTGTTTTAACAGGTGGAACATTGATAAGTGAAGACAAAGCTATGTCTCTAGATAAAGTTTCACTTTCAGACCTGGGTAAAGCAAGAAAAATCACTATTACAAAAGACACAACAACTATTGTTGCTAACGACGATCATCGTAAAGAGGTTGGCTCGCGAGTAGCCTCTATAAAAAGAGAGTTAGATGCAACAGATTCTGATTATGACAAAGAAAAGCTAAATGAGAGAATTGCAAAACTTGCAGGTGGCGTAGCAGTTATCAAGGTTGGTGCTCCAACTGAAACAGAATTAAAAAATAGAAAACTTCGAATTGAAGATGCTTTAAATGCTACTCGAGCTGCTGTTGAAGAAGGAATAGTTGCAGGAGGTGGAAGTACTCTTCTTCATTTAAGTGCTGAACTTCAAAGTCTCGCAGAAGAGTTAGATGGCGACCAAAAAACCGGCGTTGATATTGTTAAGAAAGCACTTTATGAACCTGCGAAACAAATAGCTATTAATGCAGGAGCGAATGGTGATGTTGTTGTATCAAAAATTGAAAGCCTTGGGAAAGGTTATAACGCAGCAACTGGAAATTACGAAGATCTTCTCTCGACAGGCATAATCGACGCAGTCAAAGTAATACGCCTGGCAATACAAGATGCAGTTTCAATAGCATCTCTAATAATCACAACTGAGGTTGTCATTGCCGACAAACCAGAGCCACCTGCTGCTGCCGGTGAAGGTGGTGGCGACCCAATGGGTGGTATGGGTGGTATGGGTGGTATGGGTGGTATGGGTGGTATGGGTGGTATGGGTATGCCTGGGATGATGTAATCATCTCTCTGGAAAAATTTCTTGAAATTTTTCCAGCCAAGCAAATATCCTCAACTGAATATTTAAGTGAGTTATGAGGCCTCCATGTTTCTATCAAGAATCGAAGGTAACCATCTACGCAAATGACTAATAGATGGTGGTGGTGGTGGGGGCGCAGAAATATTGACAGCTTCAATTATAGACTGTTCAATTTGCTCTTCTCTATTAGTGATTAAACCATCTACCTCAGACAAGTCTTTTGAGGCTTCGTCAATAAAATCTCTATCTATTTTATCTTCCAATTCAATTACATTCTGGGTTAAAGTTTCTTCTTGAATTTGAGAAGATAATTGAAATCCGACTTTTGCGGAATCTTTAATTAGTGACTTCTCTGAACTTCCTCTTCCCGAAGTAGACTTATCGAGCTGATTAATATCAGAGGGAAAGTTTTTTGGAAGATGAAGCGTGGCATCCTTTAAATCTGTTTCATGCAAAGTTTCCAGCCCATAACGGTGAACCCATTGAGCTTCCAAGACCGAAAGAAGTTGCTTATTATTTTCTATTGTCGCTTGCGAGATTTGATTCTGAAGCCAGTCTTTCCTCGAAGAAAGAAGCTCTGTTGTTTTAGTTGAATTCACAAGATCAAGTGAGTTTCCGGTTTAAAAGAGGGCGAATGATTAAAAACAACCCAATAGTAAGAACCGTCAAAAGAAATAAACATCCGTATCCAGTTATATCTCCATAAGGAGCTTTAATTAGAACAGACGTCAAATCAATAGAACTGCTATAAGCAATTCGAATAGGTTCTATAGCAAAGGTAAGCGGATTAATCGCTGCTAGCCAGCCCAACCAAGCTGGCATGAAAGATATTGGAACTAAAGCTGTACTTGCGAATAGCAAAGGAAGGTTTGCTACAAAGATAACTGCAATCAACTCAATATGTCCTGGCAAGATAAAAGCCAATCCCAAACTTAATGCTGTGACTCCAAAAACTAATATTAATAAAGTAAGCAAAACTAAAACAAATCCTGCTCCAGAGGGCCAACCATAACCAAGTACAAAAGCTGTGCCCATAATTGCCAAGCTTTGCAAAATACTTATTGTTGAAATATAAATAACAGACGAAACAACAATAGAGCTTCTTGCTTGAAGAGGGGCAACAAGTAATCGATTTAGAAAACCAAATTCACGGTCAAACATTATGGGCAATCCCGCATTAAGGGCTCCACTAAAAGCAGTAAAGACAATAATTCCAGCACCCAAGAACTTGCCGTATTCCATACCTCCGGGGATAAGGTTTGCGGGAGCATTAGCGAATAAGGCTCCAAATAGAACTAACCAAATTAAGGGCTGAAGAATGCCTGCAATCAAAGTTGATGGGCGACGTATTAATTGAAGGAAAAGCCTTTTAGTCAAGGCTTTTGTTTCCTGGAAAAAATCTGAGAATTGGAACTTTTTATTAATAGTTGGCGATAGTTGAGAAATAGAACTGCTCATGTGGATAAAAAAGAAAGCGCCTCAAATAGTTCGGTAACAAAGAAATGATTTTTTTCACCTCATAGATTGCTTGGCCTCATTTTTAAGATCTCTCTTCCCAGCAATTTCTAATTCAGTGTCCATAATAGTTCGACCAGTGGCTTGCAAATACACATCATCCAAACTAGGTCGACTCTCAGAAAGTGCAAACAATTCTGCCCCCGCCTCAATTAACTTACTTCGTAATGCTTGCAATACCTGTTGATCATCAACTACAAAATTCAACGAAAAACCCTGTGCCCTATTAATAACAACTTGACTCACTCCTGCTATCTGAACAACTAAAGACCTGATTTTCTCAGCTTCTGCAAGGTCACTAAACTCTCTCACTTTAAGAGTAACGCGTTGTCCACCTAACTTTTCTTTGAGTTCTTTAGGAGACCCTTTTGCTATTAATTCTCCACTATCAATAATTGCCATTTGATCGGCAAGGGCATCTACTTCCTCTAGGTAATGGCTGCTTAAAAGAACAGTAGTTCCATTGGTGCTCAGTTCTCTTAAAAGAGACCATATAGTTGAACGACTTTCTATATCCAACCCCACTGTTGGTTCATCCAAAATTAATAATTTAGGTTGATGCATTAAACCAGCAGCAAGGTCAAGCCTTCTTTTCATCCCTCCTGAATAGGAGCCTGAACGACGATCGATCCACTCATTCATTTCAAGTTGTTGTATTAAATCTTCTATTCGTGAATCCCTATTGCTCCTAGGCAAATGGTAAAGGTCGCCATGCAATTGAAGGAGTTCACGCCCAGAAAGAATTTTATCAATCGCAACTTCTTGAGCTACATAGCCAATTTTTTGTCGAACATCTTTTGAATTTGCTAAAACATCTATTCCATCAATGAGGACTCTCCCTGAATCAGGAGCTAATAATGTAGAAAGAATCTTAAGTGTCGTAGTTTTCCCAGATCCATTAGGGCCTAACAGACCAAACAAGGAGCCTTCTGATATTTCAAGGTTTAAATTTTGCAAAGCCCTTACAGGACCGTAAGACTTATATAAATCTTGAATTTCAACCAATGCCATTGAAAGAAAGTACTTCTTAAATGAATGCTAGGAAAACTTAAGAAAAGTCGAATTGATGCATTATTTGTTAATTTAGGAGATTGGGAAAGCGCTTGCAATATTTAAAATTATTTGCATACCTTGGCTATGAAATTCCCCCGCTAATGGGAAACGACTAATTACTAGCAAAAGACAAATCCCAAACATATAAAGAATCGACCAACGGAATAACCCTTTAGCATTCTTTAAATCATCTGGATCAGCTGCCAATCTATTTACCATTTGAATCAAGCGACCATTAAAAGGAATCAACAACAATCCATATAACAGTCCTCCATCCGGCAACGCAAAAACGCCTAAGACACTCAAAAAAACAGTTGCCCAACCATATTGAGAAATAGCTTTTGCTGTGAATACTGAGCCTTTAACAACAGGCAGCATAGGTATACCTACAGATTCATAGTCATCCTTAAGGAGAATTGCCAATGCCCAAAAATGAGCCGGGGTCCATACCATTACCAAGGCAAATAACCACCAACTACTAATTCCTATATGGCCTGTAGCTGCAGCAGCACCAACTAATGGTGGAATAGCACCGGCAACTCCACCGATAACAATATTTTGAGAAGTTCGAGGCTTAAGAAAAGCTGTGTACAAAAGGACATAACTACATAAGCCAAGTAAAGATAACCCTGCAGCCAAACAATTAACTCCACTAACTAAAAGCGCTGCTGCAGCCAAAGTACAGGAGATAGCACCCGTAAATACAGCAGTCGAAGAAAGTCGTCCTGAAGGTAGTGCCCTAGAGCTTGTCCTTTTCATTCGTCCATCAAGCTCCTGCTCCCAAAGGCAATTCAAAGCTCCCGCTGCAGCCGCTGCAAGCGCTCCACCGCCAAGCGTGCATGCCAATCGAGGGGAAGGCAATGGCCAACCCTCACTCAATGCCATCCCACCCAAGGTTGTGGCTAAAAGCAAAGGAATTAAACGTGGCTTGGCTACTTCTAACCAGGCCGGAAGTCTTACAACCTTTCTAGAAGGAACAAATTTTTCACGGTTGGAAACCGATTCAGGAAGGTGCGAAGTGGAACTAACCATGACAAACCTCAAACAATGAATCTTGAAAATCGTGATTAATGCCTAGATTTTCAGCTTTAGGCCTACGAAAACTCAATGCAGACAGGAACGCAACCAATAAAGCTGCAATCAACTGATGAGAGATAGTCAACAGAGGCTGTTTTAAACCAAGTTGAACAGAAAACACTCCCAGCATAATTTGGATAACCAGCAAGGAAAATACAGTTAATAAAAAAGGCCATTGGTCTCTAAACCAACCCCCTTTATATATAGAAGTAATTACAAAAGAAATAATAAAAAAAGCTACTGGCAGGGCAGTAAAGCGATGCAAGTCAAGCAATTGACAATCAATACCTTGAGCAATACATCTTTGTGAAGACCATGTTGTAGCCATTCCTCCGCCAACTAAACACTGTGTGACTACTGCTATCAGCGAACCCATGCTTAAGCCTCTCCACCAAAGAGGCGTTTCGATTCCATCAGGGTTAAGAAGCATCTGAGATACTCCGCTCATTAAGCCTAGGAGAGTCAAAGCCAGAGCCAGATGTGCCATGACAACCATTGATGGTAATAATTCAAACACCGTCAAAGCACCTAGCATGCCCTGAGAGAAAACTAAAACAAGAACGATCCCATTGAACATAGGGATCCATTTAGGCAAAGAAGATTTAAAAGAAAGAGAAAAAACCAGTTGAATTAGAATTGTTATCCCAACAAAAAATGCATCAAGACGATGCAACCACTCCAAGAAAACCCGCACGTTCATCTGCCCCTGTGGGAAAAATGATCCATAGCAAAGAGGCCAGTCTGGACAAGCAAGCCCAGCTTCCATTACACGAGTAGCACCGCCTATGACAACAAGCATGACAAGTGCTACAACAATATGAGAAGCCAGCTTCCCAAGGCGCTTTCTTAAAATATAGGGTGGCAAGCTATAAGACAGAGTAAAATCTAAATAGTGCTATATCATTAAGGTAGCTATTTGGAGCATTACGGCACGATATTTACAGGAGTACAACATTGAAATACATCGTTAAATCTCCCATTCCTGACAGAACAATCAAAATCCAACTAATTCAAGGACAAAATCTCATACAAAAGAAAGAAAATCTATCAAAAAGAATCCTCTGGACAACATTGCATGCGCAAATCAAAAATTCTTAATAACCTGAAGATATACACTGAGCTTTGTATCGTTGTCCCCTACAGCTATATATACGATCCTAGCGAGTCTCATATTGACAATTGGAGGCATTTGGGTTGGTAACAACGTAAATCTGCTCCCTGTCGTCGCAAGCTCCAACGCCCCTATTTATGACGAACTCTTTAAAGTTCTCTTCATTATTGGAACAATTCTTTTTGTGGGGATGTTCGGACTTGTTGTTTATAGCCTTATAAAATTTCGGAGGAAACCTGGTCAAATTGGAGATGGGCTAGCTATTGAAGACAACCTTCCACTTGAAATTTTTTGGACAGCTGTGCCAGCAATAATAATATTATTTGTTGGCCTCTATAGCTATGACATATATGACCGAATGGGAGGAATGCAAACATTAACCCACGTAAATCATGATCAACATGCCATGGCCCCTGAAGAGAAAGTTTGGGGCGGGATAGGCTCATCATCATCACAAGGATTAATGCAAGAAGGAAGCTTGGGGACCATTCCTGTTGAAGTAACTGCAATGCAATTTGCTTTTCTTTTTCACTACCCAGCAGGGGATATTATTTCAGGAGAACTTCATGTACCTGTTGGTCAGCCAGTCAGTATGAAAATGGAGTCCAAAGATGTCATACATGCTTTCTGGGTACCTGAATTTCGACTTAAGCAAGATGTCATTCCAGGACAACCAACCATATTGAACTTTACTCCTACAAGGATAGGTAAATATCCGATTATTTGCGCTGAACTCTGTGGGCCATACCATGGAGGTATGAGATCAACAGTTGTAGTGGAAGATCCTGAAGACTACAAGAATTGGTACATGAAGAATTCAAAAAAGCCTAGTTTGGAAGCATGACACTCTCAATACCTCCTACAAAAACAAATAGTTCAGGTGGGCTTCAACCAACTGGGTGGCTCCGATACCTAAGTTTCAGCTTAGATCACAAGGTAATTGGTATCCAATATTTGGTTTGCGGCTTTATTTTCTATTTAATTGGTGGAGCACTAGCTAGTGCCATAAGAATTGAGTTGACAAGCCCCGTTTCAGACTTCATGGCAAGAGACGTATATAACCAAGTGCTAACTCTGCATGGAACAATCATGATATTTCTTTGGATAGTGCCGGTAGTAAATGGTGCCTTTGGTAATTATTTAATACCTTTTTTTGTAGGTGCTAGAGATATGGCTTTCCCGCGATTAAATGCCGTTGCATTTTGGTTAATTCCTCCAGCAGGTTTGATGTTGATAAGTAGTTATTTTATTAATGGTGCCGCACAATCAGGTTGGACGGCCTATCCACCTCTCAGCATTACTACACCAGCTGCTGGGCAAATAATCTGGATAGTAAGTGTATTGCTTTTAGGTGGTAGTTCAATATTTGGTGGCATCAATTTCATAGCAACTATTCTAAAGCTTCGCAGACCTGGTCTAAAGCTTATGCAATTGCCAATGTATTGCTGGGCAATGCTAGGGACAAGCATACTAGTGGTTCTTTCAACTCCTGTTTTGGCAGGAACATTAATCTTATTGAGCTTCGATATTGTTGCTCATACAGGTTTCTTTAACCCAACTCTTGGAGGCAACGTAATTGTCTATCAACATTTGTTCTGGTTTTATTCACATCCAGCTGTGTACATAATGGTCCTACCAGCATTTGGATTGGTCAGTGAAATACTTCCAGTGCATTGCCGAAAACCTTTATTTGGCTATACAACTATGGTTTATTCCATTATGGGAATTGTTGTTTTAGGATTAGTGGTATGGGCACATCATATGTTTACAAGTGGCACTCCTCCTTGGATGAGGCTTTTCTTTACCATTGCCACGGCATTTATAGCCGTACCAACTGGGATAAAGTTTTTCAATTGGGTGGCAACTCTTTGGGGTGGGAGAATCTCTCTTAACACAGCTATACTTTTTTCATGTGGTTTCATTGTAAATTTTGTACTCGGTGGGATTACTGGAGTTGCATTGGCTCAGGTTCCTTTCGACATCCATGTGCATGATACCTACTTTGTAGTTGCTCATTTTCATTACATAGTCTATGGCGGATCGGTTTTTGTAATATTTTCATCAATTTATCACTGGTATCCAAAGTTTACTGGACGGATGTTAAGCGAAAATATTGGGCGTCTGCACTTTATTATTACCTTTATTGGTTTTAATTTGTGCTTTGCACCTCAACATTGGCTAGGGCTGAATGGGATGCCTCGGCGCGTAGCAGAATATGATCCTCAATTCGCTTTTGTGAATCAACTCAGTAGTGCAGGTGCTCTATTGATGGCGATAAGTACACTGCCTTTCCTATGGAATGTTATTTATAGCGCATTCAAGGGGCCTATCGCAGGCGATAACCCTTGGGAAGCACTAACTCCAGAGTGGCTAACAAGCTCTCCTCCTCCTGTTGAGAACTGGAAAGGAGAAGCACCTCTAGTTACCAAACCATATGGGTATGGCCAAGTTGAAATCAATGCTAATTCTATCGCGAACAAATCTATCGAGGGTTCTGAATGACAACAATTGCTCCTTTAGAAGATAACTCTCCTGGTTCAACTACCGATCCCAAAAACTTAGAAGGTGAACATTCCGACCATAGATTATTTGGACTCATAGCTTTTTTAGTAGCTGATGGAATGACTTTTGCAGGTTTTTTTGCTGCGTATCTTACTTTTAAAGCAGTCAACCCATTACTACCTGGAGCGGTATACGAACTTGAGTTAGGACTTCCAACTATTAATACAATTTTATTACTAATAAGTAGCGCTACATTTCATCGCGCTAGTAAAGCATTGCAGAAAAAAGATGCGAAAGTCTGCCAACAATGGTTGCTGGTTACTGCAGGGCTAGGTTTAGCCTTCCTTGTGAGTCAAATGATTGAATATTTCAGCCTTCCCTTCGGCCTCACTGACAATTTGTACGCCAGTACTTTCTACGCCCTAACAGGATTTCATGGGCTGCATGTCACTTTAGGCACCTTGATGATTTTTATAATCTGGTGGCAAGCACGCTATCCGGGGGGCAGAGTTACCAGTACCAATAAATTCCCACTTGAAGCAGCTGAACTCTATTGGCACTTCGTAGATGGGATCTGGGTGATTCTCTTTATCATCCTTTACTTACTTTGATGAAGAAAATTGAAAGAGTTTTCTTGCCACAATCACAATTTGTCGTCAGAATTAATAGAAATTAAAACTGCCAAATGCTAGTAGGCAAGGAACTGCTCGACAAAGCCAGATCTTTAAGCTCTCATCCTGAAGATGAGATCGCAAGAGGTTGTGGTTACGTAGGCCCTAGTGGGAGGGTCCTCCGCAAAAGCTTCTATAGAGCCTTAGTGCAAGCGAAAGGATATAAATTACGCTCTAATGGCCCTGGCAGACCAGGGAATCGATCACCAAGAGGACGGCAAGCAGAGTTTAAAACTCGTGTTCATGGGAATGGGAACCTTCTAATAGGTCATGCCTATACAAAAAAACTTGGTCTTGTTCCAGGGCAAGAGTTTAGAATTGATGTAAAAAAAGATTCGGGAGCTATTAGCCTGCTCCCTTTGGAAAAGAAGAATTAAATCAAATTGATCATTAAGGGAAATATTTGATGGGTTGGCAAGGTTTTATTGCCAACCCTGTTCGCTTAGCCATTCTTTCGAAATATTTGGGTAATTGTTGTTTATATTGTCCCGAGTAGCAAGTTCCGATTTAGATAAAAGCCTTTCAGCATATTTAGCCATCAAATCAACTTCAAGGTTTACTAAATCTCCTACAAGCAAATGATTTAAGGAAGTATTGAACCAAGTGTGTGGTATTACCGCTATTGCAAATGAATTCGCATCTTGCAAGCTTTGCGATACAGTTAGACTAATCCCATTGACGGCAATACTTGCTTTTTCACAAATATATTTTGCATACATATTTTGCTGCAAATTAATTTGTAAATTCCAAGAATTTGGCAACGATTCTAGAGATTCAACCATACCTAAACCGTCAACATGGCCGCTTACCAAATGTCCACCCAATCGATCAGAAAGTCTAAGCGCAGGCTCGAGATTTACTAGCGCATTCTTCTCGGCTTTAAAGCCAAGGGTAGTTCTTTTTAAAGTCTCTTCACTTATATCAGCTAAAAATCCATTACCCCTACAAGAAGCAACTGTTAAGCAAACCCCATCTACCGCAACGCTATCACCAATGTTAATTGAGAAAGGCAAATCTTCACTTTCAACAAGAAGGCTTTCGCCTTGGGAACGAATTTTACCTACAGCTTGAACAATGCCTGTAAACATAAGATTAAAAAAACTGTGAAAAATGATTCATCCATTGATAAAAAAATAAGTTTTTTAAAAATGTTTGAAATGCAAATGACTGAATTAGTCTCAAATATTGCAATCTCTTGTCTAAGAGATTCTGGTTGGAGATGATTAAAAGCAAAGACAAATATTATCTATATAGATAAAGGCCAAGCTCCTAACCTCTCACGGGCTTGAGAACATTACCCCAAGAAAGGGCTCTGAAAGATGACTGAATAATGCCAATAATACAAGTAATTCATTTAAGAATGGCGAAACTACTTTTTGATTCAATAAAAAGAATGCCTTTCATTACTAACGCGGATACAAGCGACCCTTTTAAAAACAGCAACTATTGCAAAAAGAAAATTTACAGCCTATTGGATGAGAGTTCAACAGAAAATAATAAAATGGTTTGCTTTGAAAAAAATTATTTGCTCAAGTTTTCTAAATTCAAAAGTTTCCTCATTAGCAACTCTTTCATTAGAGCAGAAGAATTCCCTTCATTCCATATAAATGGAAGTGATGCCCCCTTACTCGGCTGAGTTTCAATCTCCCAAAAGATTATGAAAGTTTTTAAGAGACGTTTTGGGAAAGGAGTAAACGTAAGTTTATTCACATTAGGAACAATGCGAGTTGCTTCTTCGGAAGTAATGCTTTCCATACTCAAAGAAGCTCGCCTAGCCGGAATAAACCATATAGAAACCTCTCCTGCTTATGGTTTGACGCAAAAATTCCTAGGAGAGGCCTTGCAAAAGCTAAATAGTCAGCCAGCAAGATATCAACAGAAATGGGTCATTACAAGCAAAGTACTTCCAGGTATTAGTTTTATTAAAGGCCAAAAACAACTTAGGGACACTTTAAAGGACCTCCGCTTAGAAAGCATTGACAACCTAGCCGTACACGGCCTCAATCTTTGGGAGCATCTTCATTGGGCTATATATGGAGATGGGTTCAAGTTAATTCAATGGGCCCTAAGAAAGAACCTTGTCAAGCAATGGGGATTTACTTCTCATGGCTCTCAAGAACTTATTCAAGAAGCAATCAAAACTGGTCAGTTTAATTTCTGCAGTCTCCACCTTCACCTACTAGATCAAGAAAGAATTCCACTTGCACAACTTGCATTAAACTCAGGGATGGGAGTCATGGCTATTTCACCTGCTGATAAAGGTGGCCATTTACATTCACCTAGCAAAACATTAATCAAGGATTGTGCTCCAATACATCCATTGAAATTGGCATATAGGTATCTTTTATCGAATGGGATTAGCACATTAACTCTTGGAGCGAGTGGCCCTGAAGATTTAACACTAGCCAAAGAATTAAGTTCTTCCGATGGCAAATTGACCCAGGAAGAAGAAAGCGCTATTAAGAATCTTCAGACGGAAGGTAGACGTCGCCTAGGCAAAACATTTTGTGGACAATGTCGTGAATGTTTACCCTGTCCTAAAGAGGTCCCAATAACAGAAATTTTACGTTTAAGAAATTTGTCAATTGGCCATGACCTTCAATCATTTGCTAAAGAGAGGTACAACTTGATAGGCAAAGCTGGACATTGGTGGGAAAGATACAATGCCTCAGCTTGTGAAAGATGTGGTGAGTGCTTACCTCGATGCCCAAACAATTTAAAAATACCTGATCTTTTAGAAGAGACTCATAAAAAATTATTAGATAAACCTCTAAGAAGACTATGGGGCTGATTCATACCACCGCTCTTGGAGAGCTTGAATATTTTTTTTAGATACAGGTGGTATAGACCAAAGCCTTTGAAAATGTTCTTCTGTTGATAAAAAAGACAGTGCAGGAAGTTTTGGGAAAGAACTGGTTCCCTTAGATATTTCAGAATAAGAAAGAGGAGGGATCCAACCTCTAGAAATTAGTTTGCCCAATAATGGTAATGACCACATTTTGCGTACCCATGAATCAGGGAAATCTTCATTACTAGCTTTCGGCATAGTTAAAAACGTCCAATTTAAAGGTGCCCCCTCACGAGGAATTGCCACACTCAGTCGTGGATCACTCAAAAGCGCCGTCATGCAATATTGCAAGGGCAAGACAACAGCCTTTGCCCTACCAGATAAAACCCAATTCAAAGCATTTTTATCATCATATGTTTTAACTTGTTGTCTTAAACGTTTCAAGCCCTCGTTATAACTAATTCGATCAGCAATGGTCATTACAAGACGAGGGCTATTAGGCAACACCAAAGACCCTTTTAAATCTGATTCTAGTAAAACATCCCATGTCTCTTGTGCCTTATCTAGCAAGTAATCACCATTTCGGAAAAGCATTGCCCAAGGTGTAAAGCCTATAGGGAAGATTTTGGCTGAAAGTTCTGAACCAAAGCTTTGTGAAAAAATTATTGCCTCTTGATTTAATCGACGTCTAAGATGATTAACCTCTATTCGTTGAAAATCCTTAAAGGCTAATTCCTTCACCCACCCATCACCCAAAGCCAGCAAGTCAATATCTTTATCTACTATTAATTCATTTATATCTTTTGCAGAGTAAACTTCTAATAATTTAAAACGCCATCTTGATGGAAGGGATTTTAAAATATTTCCAGGCAAAACACCCAACGGAGATGTCAATACAGCTCTATTAGCCGTATTCCCAGAAGCCGAGAAGCTAAGGGCTGCAGACAAAATAGTCCCCCTTAGCAAGTCCCTTCTTGTTAGAATCCAATCTTTCATGATTTAGACCCTAAAAGTAAAGAGTACATAGCTAAGCACAATCGTTCAATTTATCAACTGCAGACTCACATTCTTCAAGTAATTGTTGACAACTGCTGCCATTAATTTGAGCTAGCAATGACAATGCTCCAGCCCCCACACCTTCTTTTACATAGCCAATTTCATAGTCAAGTAAAACTCTCTTAGTGCTTTTATCAAAGCGTAATCCAGTAGATAATCCAAGAATATTGACATTGTAATGAGCTCCTAAAAGATGTACTAAGCGAGGGAAGGAACTTTGCTTCTCTGAGCAAACAACAACTTCATCTGCAAGCCAAGAAGTTGTAGCAATAGAAATATCTTCAACAAAGCTCGCTCTTAATTCTGGATCAACCGTTGCTATAGCTAGCCCCAACACTGCCGCCATTTGACTACCTCCTCCTAACAGCACAGGAACCCCAGATTGCCTTGCGGCAATTAGTAAGCCTACAGAAAAAGCTTGGAATGGATCCCCTACAGCTGCCAATACATCCTTGGGAGAAGAAGACGCTCCTAAATTTGCCCGTGCCAAGCCTTTGGCAACTAAGTTATTTTTCAACTTCATGGGAGGATTGCGATGACTACCACTTATCAAATCACCAACCGCCATTCCCAATCCTGTCAATACAGCCAAAGCAGTAGTAGTTCCTCCAGGGACACATTCTGTTATTAGTAAAGGCTTTTGTAATGTCCGACCAATTTCAAAGCCTTGGTCCCACAAATTCTTTACACGATTGATATCCATTGCTTTACCTGTACTTAAACATTGAGCAGGACCTAAAGGCAAAGGCTCAATACTGAGATGTGGGAAGCAAGGCATATCTGTTAGGCCAATGGCTACAACAGTTGGTTCAAGACCCAGCAATTTTGAAGAGACATAGCTTATCAATGCTGGTGAAACCCCTGCAGGCAAAGGAGGTAAAGAAGTTTTCCTTGAAGGAGTTGGTCCATATAATAAAAGCTCTGCATCTGCGACAGCAGTAAACTTCCGAGAATCAGGTGTAGCCCCAGCGGCAGAAATACCTTTTACTTCTGCCGTTAACGAAGCTGATAACACTAAAAGAAATTCAATATCATCAATAGAGGATCTCCACTTTGCAATCCATCGATCAACAGCCAAAGGAGTGATACCAAACCCAAATGCTTTGCAACCCGACGGCAAACCTGAATAATAAGAATCTTCCAAATTAAAAAAGTTTAATTACGTAGACTCCCAACCAACAATCCCGTTTAGCAATCGTGGTGGATTTGGGATAGAAGCACTAAGCCGCGGAAAAACCCAGAAGGCCACAACATGTAAGGTCAGTACAAAAATAAATTCTTGCATAACAACCAATCCTAAAGCTACGAACTGAATAAGATTTAAATCTGGGATTAAAGCAATGTTAAACCAATCAATTAATCGTTCGAGCAAGATATATCCCGCACGTGTTATTACAATCCAGAGATTTTCTCCAACTAAAATTGATAGTAAAAATACTCTTATAAGAAATCCAATAGTTCCGATAAAAACACCAACACACCAACTCAACCACCAACTATAATTTTTACTCCAACTCCACCCCAACCAAACTGACAAAAAACCATACGGGAATAAAACCAAAGGACCTCTCACTGGTCCCATTAAGACAACTAAAAGCATTATCAATAGAGACAGTCCTTCCCAACCAGTTGAAGCCCCTCTCCTTACTTGCAAGAGCGCTAAAGGCAGAGGAAGAACAAGTCTAAAAAATGCGCCCCCAACAGGTAGATAGTAAAGTGCTATCCAAATTAATGCAGTAGCCGAGGTTAAATAGGACGTCTCTATTAATTTAATAGATTGTCCTCTTGAAACTAATTTAGAGGGATTGCGATCCTGAGTATTCCTATACCTTCCAAATCTTTTCAAAACTTTCACCTTTTGATTGATTTTAAGTTAAGAGGTGAGGAACTATTGTCAAAACGTTCGATTCTTTCAACCTCAAACATGACACCAGCATCCCTTAATGCTCTTGTTAGCGCTTCTGCAGGTGCAGATGGATCAGAGCCCGAAAGACGAATAATAATTCTATATGGTTGAGGTTTGTAATTAAATCTTTTATTCTTGATCTTGGTTGCTTTCTGTACCTTTGCTTTGACAGGTTTGTCTTTTTCAGAAGTAATTTTTTCAGCAGTTAAAATATTTCTAGAAAAACCTTGCTTGCCATTGGCTTTCTTAAGCACCTTATTATTGGAAGTTAGATTTTGATTTTGTCTATCTACAGTAGGCTTAGAATTTGAAGTTACCTCAATAGGTGTGTCAAAGCTATTAGAAAGCTTTTTACCCCATTCAGAATCTGCACACGCTTGTGTCAGAAGAAATGATGACAACATGCAAATAACTGGAAGAAAGTTCTTTTTTAAATCAATCATTAATTATTATCTTTTTTAATAACTCTTACAGCACTAGCCCTTAGACGACCAGATTTTGTCGTCGAAGGTTTTTTTGGACTAGCCTTTGATGTACTTTTTACACTTTTTTTCGCTGTAGCTTTCTTTCTCGTTTTAGTCTTCTTTGTTGAAAGTTTAGCTTCTAATAATACTAGAGCTTCTTCAAGAGTGATTTCTTCAGCCGTTTTACCTTCTGGCAAGGAGGCATTCGTTTTCCCTTGTTTTACATACAAGCCATAAGGGCCATCATAAACTTGTATCTTTTCTTTTCCTCCTTTAGGAATACCAAGGTCTTTAAGAGCCGTTCTTCCACCTCTGCCACGCTTAGGCATTTCTAATAGCTCAAGAGCTCTTTTGAGATCTACTTCCAACACATCATCTTCTCCTTTAATTGATCTGTAATCCTTCTCTCCTTTACCTTTATTCCAAACTATATAAGGTCCAAAACGTCCTAGTCCTGCAGAGATTTTTCCACCATCTGGATGTTCACCAAGTGGACGAGGTAGTTTTAATAAGCCAAGTGCTTCATCAAGAGTTAACTCTTCTGGTTTAGAGCCTTTAGGCAAGGAAGATCTCTTAGGTTTAGGTACTTCCTCAGTAACTCGTCCTCTTTGCACATAAGGGCCATATTGACCAAACAGCAAATATATCTCTTCTCCAGTTTCTGGGTCCTTACCTAGAGGGTCTGGGTGGTCTGACTTCTGCTTAAGTATCAATTCGGCCTTCTCTTCATCCAAGTCAGCTGGATTAGTCTCCTGAGGCAATGTGGCCTTAATTAATTCTTCTTTGCCGTCATCATCTAATCTTCTGGATTCCAAATAAGCACCAAATCGGCCAATGCGAACAACGCATTTTAAGCCTTCTAATTCAATTGTCCTTGATAGGCCTGGGTCGATATCACCTTCTTTCTTCTCAACTTGTGTTTCCAGTCCTTTGGCCCCTTTATAAAAACCATCTAAGTATGGTAGCCATTCAACTTTACCTGTCGAAATTTCATCCAAAGTGGATTCCATCCTAGCGGTAAATTTGGTATCAACTAAATCAGGGAAGTGTTCCTCTAGCAGAGCTGTTACGGCGAATGCCGTAAAGCTTGGTATCAAAGAATTATTTTGGAGAGAAGAATATCCTCGATCAACAATAGTTCCAATAATACTTGCATAAGTAGAGGGCCTTCCTATACCTTCACTCTCCAGCATTTTTACTAATGACGCCTCGCTAAAGCGAGGTGGTGGTAACGTTTGATGCGAGATAGACTCAATCTTGTTGACAATTGGAATATCACCAACAACTATTTTAGGCAAAAGGACTTCTTGACCTTCGAGTGCTGCTTCAGGGTCGTCATTGCCTTCAACATATGCTCTGAAGAAACCGGGAAAATCAATCCTCTTACCAGATGAGCGGAAAACTGCTTCCCCAGCGGTGATTTCAACAGCAATCATAGTCAAACGTGCTTCTGCCATCTGACTCGCAACAGTTCGTTTCCAAATCAACTCATAAAGAGCCAAGTCGCGGCCATCCAAGCCTGTCTCGTCTGGCATCTTAAAAATTGCACCTGCTGGTCGAATAGCTTCATGTGCCTCTTGAGCATTTCTGGATTTATTACTGAATTGTCGAACTTGCTTGCTTAAGTAATCTTTTCCATATCTAGATTCCACGCATGTCCTTGCTGCACTAATTGCTTGTTCAGATAAATGAACTGAATCTGTTCGCATATAAGTAATAAAACCTCTCTCATATAAACCTTGTGCGCAACGCATTGTTTCCCTAGTAGAAAGCCTAAGTTTTCTATTTGACTCTTGCTGCAGGGTACTTGTAGTAAATGGTGGGACTGGCCTCCTAATTGAAGGTTTTTCTTCAACAGAAGTTACTTCCCATCTGCTTGAACTAAGAGTCCCTTCAAGATCTTTTGCTTCTTTTTCTCCAATCAAGCGTACATGGCTACCTTGTTTGATGAATCCAGTGGAATCATCAAAATCAATTCCACTTGCTATTTTTTGGCCTCCCAAGGTGATTAACTTGGCGTCAAAAGGACTCCCATGGTTTTGCAAAGAAGTCTTTAAATCCCAATAATTTGCAGTCCGAAAAGCTCTTCGTGCTCTCTCTCTTAAAACTAAAAGCCTTACAGCAACAGACTGAACCCTACCCGCAGAGAGCCCCCAAGCAACTTTTTTCCAGAGTAAAGGAGAAAGAGTATAGCCAACTAAACGATCAAGAATCCTCCGAGTCTCTTGAGCATGAACCAGCTCCATATCAAGATCTCTAGTTTGCGTAAGAGCCTTTGAAATAGCATCTTTGGTTATTTCATGAAAAACCATCCTCTTTACTGGAACTTTTGGGTTCAGTAATTGCATTAAATGCCAGCTAATACTTTCGCCTTCGCGATCTTCATCAGTTGCAAGCAAAAGCTGATCAGCTTCCTTTAAAGCAGATTTGAGTTCCCTAACAATTTTCTTTTTATCTTTTGGAACTACATATAGCGGTTCAAAATCAGCAGTTGTATTCACTCCTAAATTTGCCCATTTTTCCCCTTTCTGAGCAGCAGGAATTTCACTTGCATTATTTGGGAGATCTCTGACATGCCCCATAGAGGCAACCACTTTAAAGTCTTTTGGCAAGAAGCTTTTAATAGTTCTTGCCTTTGTTGGACTTTCTACGATGACCAGAGCTTGCGCCACAAGCAGATAATAAACTATTCTTCTTCTTTATCGCATCATCAGGCCAAGTGCATAGATCATGTTGATATCTAAGGCATAATTCATAACATCGCTAGAGTTTGAAGACCTGGTATTTTTCTTTGTAAACCATGCCCGATATGGGTGCAATCCTGATCACATCTCAATCCATTGCTGAGCCTACAGAGCTTTTAAGCCTTTCTCTTAATGCATCTGCTGTTGCTCCAGAAGGCTTTGTCCTTTTAGCTTTGATTGGGACATTAATAGTTGATCTAGCCGGAGAAGAGACCGCAGCAAAATGGGCACCACCGATATGTTATTCGGGATTAATTGCTGCATTAATACTACTTTCAATTCAATGGAATTCCACAGCAGAAAGCTCATTCCTAGGTGCATTTCTTGCAGATAATTTGGCCATTGCATTCAGAGCAGTTGTTGCACTTTCAACTCTTATTTCTTTACTAATTAGCTGGAGATATGCAGAGAAAAGTGGAAGTCCTATAGGCGAATATGCAGCAATACTTCTAGCCGCAACCCTTGGAGGCATGCTGCTTTGCGGGTCAACGGATCTAATTAGTATTTTTGTTTCTCTAGAAACTCTTTCAGTGGCGAGCTATCTCTTATCTGGATACATGAAAAGGGATCCCAGGAGCTCAGAAGCAGCCCTTAAATACCTTTTAGTTGGATCTGCAGCTGCCGCTGTGTTTTTGTATGGTGCATCCCTTTTGTACGGGCTGAGCGGGTCAACGAATCTTGAAATAATTGGTATTGCGCTTGTTAATAGCCCTACTCCATTAGCTGCATTAGCACTCGTTTTCATACTTGCAACGGTTGCTTTCAAAATTGCTGCTGTACCTTTCCACCAATGGACTCCAGACGTATACGAAGGTTCTCCTACACCAGTTGTAGCATTTCTATCCGTCGGATCTAAAGCAGCTGGGTTTGCACTAGCAATAAGATTATTAGTTGGCTGCTTTAATGCTTTTGATGCTGAATGGAAACTACTATTTACTGTTTTAGCGGTATTAAGCATGAGCTTAGGCAACATTGTTGCTCTGGCTCAAACCTCAATGAAAAGGATGTTGGCATATAGCTCTATTGGTCAAGCAGGCTTTGTGATGATTGGCCTTGTATGTGGAACAGAAGATGGATATGCCGCCATGGTTCTATATATGGCTGCATATTTGTTTATGAACCTCGGTGCTTTTGCATGCATAATCTTATTTTCACTTAGAACAGGAAGTGATCGAATTGCTGATTATGCTGGCCTTTATCAAAAGGATCCTCTAATCACTCTAGGGTTAAGTCTTTGCCTCCTTTCCCTTGGTGGTATACCTCCGATGTTGGGCTTTTTTGGGAAAATATATCTTTTCTTTGCAGGTTGGGCAGATGGGCAATATTTGTTAGTAATTGTCGGTCTAATCACTTCTGTAATCTCAATTTATTACTATATTTCAGTAATAAAAATGATGGTAGTAAAAGAACCTCAAGAGGCTTCAGAATTAGTCAAGTCATATCCGTTAATACAATGGAAAACCTTAGGTCTGCCCCCTCTTAGATTTGCTCTGTTGACATGTGTTTTAGCTACGGCAATTGGAGGAGTTCTGTCTAACCCACTCTTTCAATGGGCTAACAGTGCTGTCGCAGGGACACCTATCCTTCAACAAGCCTTGGCTCTAGCTGATAAAAGCACCATTGGATAATCAAACAATCATTCATACTCCTGTAGCCAAGCTTAGAAATGTCTGCAAGTTTTATGGACAAGGTGATTTACTTGTAAAAGCACTTGATGAAATCAATCTAGAAGTAAATAAGGGTGATTATGTAGCTGTAATGGGCGCCAGTGGCTCTGGCAAAAGTACTGCAATGAATATTTTGGGATGCTTGGATAGACCAACCCATGGTAATTATTTGCTTAATGGGCTTAGTGTTGAAAAATTAGATGATGATGCCCTCGCAGATTTGCGCAATCAAGAACTAGGGTTTGTTTTTCAGCAATTTCATCTCTTACCTGACGCTACAGCATTGGAAAATGTAATGCTGCCAATGATCTATGCCTGCGTAGAGGAGTCAACCCGTTCGGAATTGGCCAAGGAGGCATTAGATAGAGTTGGGCTAACTGGGAGAATACAAAATTATCCGAATCAACTTTCTGGGGGACAACAACAGCGAGTTGCGATAGCAAGAGCAATTATCAATCAACCCTCGTTACTTCTAGCAGACGAACCAACTGGAGCACTGGATTCAAATACAACTGAAGATGTTCTCAAACTATTTGATGATTTACACTCACAAGGTATAACAGTCGTTCTGGTTACTCATGAAGATGAAGTTGCAAATAGAGCTCATAAAATAGTGAAGTTTAAAGATGGGAAAATAATAAGTATTTCTTAGAAATGGCCTTCAAGTAATGGATTTTTATTCCCATCTACTTAATGATTTAGATTGAGAGCCACGTCTTAATCTTAATGAACCATTTTCATTAAACCCTTCAATTTTCCATATGCAACCTGTGCTCTTTTCTTTATATTGATTAGACCAAAGCAACTCTGAAGCTTGCTTACAAAGTTTTTCTTGATCTTTTAAAAGTGATAATACTTCTTCTAAAACTATTAATACTTCTGCAGTCCATAGTTCCTTTGATAGATTTTTTCTCCCAAGGATCTGCCTTAAAGAGATACCACTTTTAGGAACCTGATTTAATACATTCAACCCAATACCTATCCTTACAAATTTCAAGTTACTACCGCGAATAATTAATCTAGGCAAAAAGCCTGCTAGTTTTCTATTTTGAACAAGTAAGTCATTGGGCCATTTAATTTTAGCTGGCACACAATTCTGGTGAAGTTTTTTAGCGAGCGCAACTGAAATAGCTAAACCAAATAGCTCAGTTGATTGAGGATTCTCTCTAAGAGGAATTGCGACACTAACCCACACACCTCCCTTAAGAGAATTCCATGTGCGGCCATATTGACCCCTTCCATAAGATTGGCGTTCTGCCAAAAAGGCACGAGGGTAATTTTTATTCAAAGGCTTTTGATTAAGCCATTTGGAAAGCTCAATTTCCGTGCTACCACAAACTGGTTTAGATCTTATATGCCATTGTAGTTTTGAGGATTTTATTTTTAAGAAATAGGCTACAGCTCCTGCACCTTTCTGTTGAATAAGTTTCAACATTTTGGCCTATAGTTCTTGACTTTTAATCTGAATAGGTAAGTTTACAAAAGTTTCTTGGAATCTTTTACGTCTAATAAGAACTTCCCTAGCAAGACCTTCATCACCTTTCTGAATAGCTTGTTCTAATCTCTGATACCAGACCTGAACTTGTTGTTGAGAATGATCTGCTTGCTTAGATAATCGTTTCTGACTTGTAATTGCCATTGCAACAGCTTGGCGAAGCTTTTCAAGATCAGCTTGCACATCAATAACTGCCTGATCAAGAATCTTCCCAGGCCCCTCTGCAGTATTAACAACCTGATTCACGTTGCCTCGCAAAAATCGGCTAAGCCTTTCAAAAAATCCCATAGGACATTAATGAAGCCCTTCACAAGGCTAACTATCCTTGCACATTCTTCCCTTAAAATTAGTGAATGAATTTCTCACATTATCAACAGTTAACCAATCTCAAAGAAGAAGAGCGCCTGACAAAGGGAGATTTAATAAATTGCCCTTCATCTCTTTCAAGCTGCCTTGATAATCTGCAAAACGATTTCAAAAGAAACAAGCGAATTGCATCTTTATGGCAAGACTGGCCAAAAATAGCCGGCAAGGACCTTTCATTACATTGCAAACCCTTAAGTATTAATAGGGGTGTTCTGACAATTGGAGCAAGTCATCCTCAATGGATACAAGCTCTAATTTTTAATAAAACTCAATTATTGGCAGCTCTGAAAGCTAAAGGGCATGAAGTTAAATCTCTTAAAATTCAAAGCCACTATGTAATTAAAGCTGACGAAAAACAGACTGAACAAACTATATGGAAAAATCATCCAAGCAGAATTGATATTCATGGAATAAAAACTTGCGTTTATTGCAACCGCCCATCACCAGCTGGTGAAATTTCTTTATGGGGTAAATGTAGTCTGTGTAGAAGGAAAGAATTATAAATAAAAGAATTCTCACTTATCATTAACAAGCAGCAAAATACCCATTTGTCCACCAGCTATAACCCTATATGATGCTTTTTGAAAGCCTAGATTAAGTGCTATTTTTTCCTGCTCAGATCCATTTGGAAAGTTCTTTAGGCTCTCTTCGAGATAAGAGTATTGCTCATGAAGTCCAAGTATAGAAGCTATAGGAACAACAAATTTGCGCAGGTAAAATCTTTGAAAATGAAAGCTTGTAGAGCCTTCAATTGTACGATTAAAATCAAGCAAACCAGCTCTAGATCCTGGTTTTAAAAGTCTTTTTATCTCTCTTAAGCCATGTTCAGGAGCCGATAGATTCCGCAAACCATATGCCATAACAATACCATCGAACTCATTTTGCTGAAGTCCACTATTTAAAACATCAGCTTTAAGCCATGTTATTGATTGCAGAGATTTTTTAAAAGCTCGTTTTTTTGCAAAATTTATTTGCTCTGGAGAAAAATCTACACCTATTATACTTCCTGTATTTCCCAATCTGCTAGACAAATAAATACTCAAATCTCCAGTCCCGCAACAAAGATCTAACCATTTTTCACCTATAGATGGTTGCAGCAAATTCAAAAGCTGTTTTTTCCATAACCTATGTAAACCAAAGCTAAAAATATCATTTAATATGTCATAGCTTGGGGCTACGCTATTAAATAACTGCTTAACCAACAAAGGATCTCTATATCTCATCTTTAACAATCCAAATTAGAAATAGGTCTATATAGGTAATACATGAAAATCATTAAAAGTCTTCTATCGGTCTAATTAATAATTTCTTAGCAAGCAAATAATACTTAATTTCTTTAATAGTTAATTCACCGTCATGAAGAAGTGATGCCAAAAGGGCTGCCGAAGCTTTTCCCATCTCAAAAGCCTCATAAATATCCTCTAAAGAACCTGCTCCCCCAGAAGCAATAACTGGTATTTGCACACTTTCAGAAATAGCTCTTGTTAGTTCAAGATCATATCCATTTTGCGTCCCATCTCCATCCATGGAAGTAAGCAATATCTCCCCCGCACCTAGCTCAGAGACCCTCTTTGCCCATTGCACTGCATCTAAGGATGTGTTTTTTCTACCCCCATTAACAAAAACATCCCATCCTCCTTCGTTTTTATTCCTACGTTTTGCATCAATAGCCACAACGATGCATTGAGAGCCAAATTGGCTAGCACCTTTTGCTATTAATTCTGGGTTCTTTACAGCAGAAGAATTTAAACTTATCTTATCCGCACCAGCCCGTAAAAGATCTGTTATACCCTCAATAGAAGCAATACCCCCTCCAACAGTGAACGGTATCGTTACAGACTCAGCTGTTCTTTTAACAATATCAAGTAAAGTAGATCTTCCTTCATAACTAGCCGCTATATCTAAAAAAACCAATTCATCAGCCCCTGACTGGCTATACCTACAAGCCAGCTCTACAGGATCCCCTGCATCCCTAAGACCTACAAAGTTCACACCTTTTACAACTCGCCCCTTCGCAACATCAAGACAAGGAATTAATCGAAGTGCGACCATAGTTAGTAAATTACAGTGACTGTTAGTGTTGCCACTACACCTAAGCCTTGAAGGCCATGCCTCAATCAGTAAACCTTACAAGAATCGGCTCCCGAATCAAGATTGATTTGGAAAAAGTCCGTGATCGAATCCCTGGGAAATTAATTGAGAAGCTCAATAAAGACCCCAGAGGTACTGTTTTAGATTACAAAATGACTGATGGAGGGGGTGTAGGAGTAGTAGTGAAATTCAATGATGGATCAAAGAGCTGGTTCTTTGATAACGAATGTGGACGTGGTTGAGGTTTTGAAAAGTGAGTGACGCCCGCCAGCTTCTTGGAATCAAAGGAGCAAGTGAAACAAAAAACTCTTGGAAGTTGCGTTTGCAACTCATGAAACCTATTACTTGGATCCCATTGCTATGGGGAGTAATTTGTGGAGCAGCCGCAAGTGGAAACTACCATTGGACACTAAGCAATATTGTTGCTTCATTAGCCTGCATGATTATGAGTGGCCCTCTCCTCGCTGGATACACTCAAACTATTAATGATTACTATGATCGTGAAATAGATGCAATTAATGAGCCCAATCGACCTATCCCTTCTGGGGCAATATCACTTACACAAGTAAAGTTACAGATTTGGATCCTTTTACTATTAGGTTTAATTGTTGCTTACGGACTAGATCTATGGGCCAAACACTCAACTCCATCAGTTCTATTGCTTGCATTAGGTGGGTCTCTTGTTAGTTATATTTATTCAGCACCACCGCTTAAGCTCAAGCAAAATGGATGGATTGGCAATTATGCATTAGGTGCTAGTTACATAGCGCTTCCATGGTGGGCAGGGCAAGCGCTTTTTGGGCAGCTTACCTGGACAACTGCAATCTTAACTCTTGCTTATAGCTTGGCTGGTTTGGGTATAGCTATAATTAACGACTTCAAAAGTGTAGAAGGAGACAAAGCTCTTGGATTGCAATCATTACCTGTAGTTTTTGGTATAAGAAATGCAAGTTTTATTAGCGCAGGGATGATTGACATTTTTCAATTGGCCATGGTTGTAGTACTAATTATTATTGGTCAACACTTAGCCTCAGTCATTTTAATTCTACTGATTATTCCTCAAATTACTTTTCAGGATATTTGGCTATTGAATAACCCCTTGAAATATGATGTCAAATATCAAGCAAGTGCTCAGCCATTCTTAATCCTGGGGATGCTAGTCACAGCTTTAGCGATAGGGCACAGTCCTCTTAGTAGTTTTTAGTGAGAAGGGGCATATCTGCATTTTTTGCAATAGCTATAGGCTCTTTTACCTTTGGATCAGTAATAGGTTTTGCAGAACAATTTATATCAAATTCAATAGATTCAGCTCTCCCTGAGCCTAAGAAAATAAATTTCTTTAGCAGACCAGGAACGATTACTTTGCTTTCAGCTAATGGTCAAATAATTCAAAAACTTGGTCCAGTTACTCGTCAAAAAATAAAGTCAGGCAAGATGCCAAAACTTGTCAAAGAAGCTTTTATAGCAGCCGAAGATCGGAGATATTACTCACATCAAGGTGTTGATTTATGGGGTATTGGAAGAGCTTTGCTTACTAATATTGAACAAAGGAAAGTGGTTGAGGGGGCAAGCACAATCACGCAACAACTTGCAAGAATAGTTTTCCTGAGTCAGGAGCGGACCTATACAAGAAAATTAAAAGAAATTGCACTTGCATATAAATTAGAACGTCATTTTACTAAAGAAGAAATCCTAGAAAAATATCTTAATAATGTATACCTTGGATCAAATGCTTATGGAATCGCCGATGCATCATGGGTATACTTTTCAAAAACACCTGATTTATTAACAATTGAAGAAGTAGCTTTAATTGCAGGACTACCTGCAGCCCCTTCTTTATATTCACCGTTAATAAATAGTGATTTAGCAATAAATCGAAGAGCTACTATTTTAAAAAGAATGCACTATCAAGGATTCATCTCTGATGATGAGTTGTCTAAAGCCTTGCGATCTCCTCTTAGCCTAAGTCCTTCTTTCCCAAAATACTCTAAAAGTAGAGCTCCTTTTTTTACAAGTTGGATTAAGCAAAGACTTCCTAACCTTCTATCAAAAGAAGAAATGGAAATTGGAGGGCTAACAATTAAAACTAGTCTTAATCTGGAATGGCAATTAAAAGCAAGACAGGTTTTACGTAATCACAGCCCAGGCACTCGGCAAGGAGCAATAGTATCCATTGAGAACAACACTGGTCTTATTAGAGTATTGATTGGGGGTAAAGACTTTGATAAAAGTCAATTCAACAGAGCGACCCAAGCATATCGATCCCCAGGTTCTACTTTTAAAGTTTTTCCATACGCGGCTGCAATCCAAGAAGGATTCATGCCTGAAGACTTGCTATTTGATACACCAAGATGCTGGTATGGGTATTGCCCGAAAAATTTCGGGGGTAGATACTATGGAGAAGTCTCCATCAAGGAGGCTTTTATTAAATCCCTGAATACAGTTGCAGTAGACCTTCTCGCAAAAGTCGGGTTTAAAAAAGTCATTTCCTTAGCCAATCAACTTGGTGTTGGCAATGAGGTAAAACTAGGAGAATTTTACCCTTTAGCTATTGGTGCATACGAAGAGAATCTGCTCAACATGACAAGTGCTTATTCTGGGATAGCCAATAACGGGCTATATCATAGCCCCTCTCCTTTAGTAGAAGTGCGAGGTCCTGCTAACGAAGTGATTTTTGGGAAACATCTACAAAAGTCACAAGGACAAAGAGTTCTTTCTCCTCAAGTCGCAAAAATCATGAACACACTGCTAAGAAAAGTTGTGAGTGAAGGTACTGGAAAAGCCGCATCCTTAAAAAATATAGATGTAAAAGGGAAAACAGGTACATCCGAAGGAGGAAGAGATCTCTGGTTTATTGGGTCCATACCACAATTAACAACTGGTATCTGGTTGGGGTATGATAACAATAAGCCTACTAATAGTAGCAGTGGTGAATCAGCATTGATTTGGAAAATATTTATGCGCGAAATCCTAGAGTCTTCTACAGACAAACCTGGCTGAGGGTATAAAGAAAGTTACTTGTATTCTATTACTGCAGCAAAAAAACCATCCCCAAGTTTCGTAGGGTCTGGCCAAATTTGTTTTTGATACGTAAGCCTCATTCCTAAATTCGATTGAACAAATCTTTGAATCTGATTGAAATTCTCATCCGGATGAATAGTGCATGTAGAGTAAACAATTTTGCCACCAGGCATTAATAACTTAGACAACGATCGCAACAGGCTAGCTTGCAATAGGGTTAATTCATGAATTTTTGGTGGGGTTATTCTCCATCGTGCATCAGGATTTCTCGCTAATGTCCCCAAGCCAGAGCAAGGTGCGTCAATTAAAATCCTATGGAAATAATTTTTCCAATGGGGCTTCACATCAAGAAGCGAAGAAGCATCATACAAAAAACAGTTCAAAGAAGTCAAGCCTAATCTGGCTGCATTAGCAGCTACTTTCTGTAGACGTTTAGCCGATCGATCCACAGCCCATATCTCTCCGTCATCATTAATCAATTCCGCAAGATGAGTTGCTTTACCTCCTGGAGCGGAGCAGGCATCAAGAATCCTTTCTCCTGGCTGAGCCTCTAGCAATGGAGCAATCCACTGTGAAGATCTGTCTTGAACAGACCAGTACCCCTCTACATATCCCGGCCAACAACTAACATCACCAAAACTAGACGTGATGTGTAAGCCATCAGGGCAATCATTAATTTGCGAGCTTTGAATCCCTCTCTTCTCAAACTTTTCTTGAATAGTCTTGATAGTTGCTTTACAGCGATTAACCCTCAAGTCCAAGGAAGGTACTTGATTAAAAGCTTTTGCAATGCACTTTGCACCTTCGGATCCTCGCCAAACAATTAATTCCTTTGCGAGCCAACTTGGAACAGAGAACTCTTGTGCCAAATGCTCTTCAAAATTCTTTTTAGGTGGTAGCAGTTGGCCTGAATCTCGACTTCTGATCGCATTTCGAAGTATTCCATTTACTACTGAAGAAAGACTTGCTATATCACTTTTCTTTGCAAGCTCAACAGTGGTGTTAACTATGGCTGACGCAGGGACACGTTCCATTTTAAAAATTTGATACAGTCCAATATGAAGTAGCCATCGAAGCCTGGGTGGCTGACGTTCCGCTGAGACCTTTGCTAAATGATCAATCCAACTATCTAGGTATTTCCGTTGACGAATAGCTCCATACGCAATCTCTGTTGAGAGTGCTTTATCAGCTGCTTTCATGGCATGGTTCTTTAAAGTTTTGTCAAGAGCAAAATCTGCATAAGCTCCAGCGGCAACTGCCTCTAAGACTTTCCAAGCAACAAATCTTGATAACAAACCATTTTTAGAAGTTTCAGTTTGGATCAATCAACCTCCTTTGCTATACCTATTTTTTTAAATGTAGAAAAAATTCTTCCTGGTTTCTACAAAATCATATAGAAGTAATTAACTCAAATTGTAATAACAATTCTTTTAAACAAAATTATTAGCAATTTTTGAAGTTATACAATAATTCGCATATCTTTTGTATATTGCAATCCGCTTGAGATTTTTTATCTTCTCAATACTGATCTTTAATAATAACCCTATGCCTATCTTGCCTCGTCGATTCCAAAAACTAAAATCTGTTCTCAATTGTCGTATGAGTGATCTAACGATACTACTTGAAGAAGTTGAAAAGCCTCATAACCTCTCAGCAATTGTGCGTTCTTGTGATGCAGTTGGAGTACTAGAAGCACATATAGTTTCAAAGAAAAATAGAATACAAACTTTTAATAGCACCGCTCAAGGTAGCCAAAAATGGATTTCTCTAAAGGAGCATGAAAATATTGAGAGAGCTGTAGCCACTTTAAAAAAGAACGGTTACAAACTTTGCGGCACAAATCTAAGTGTTAATGCAATTGATTACAGGCATTGTGACTATACGGGTCCCACCGCTTTTGTATTAGGAGCCGAGAAATGGGGACTAAGTAAACCCGCGACAGAATTAATGGATGAAGCTATTTTCATACCAATGCAAGGGATGGTTCAATCTTTAAATGTGTCAGTTGCTGCAGGAGCATTGCTTTATGAAGCACTACGACAACGAGAATCATCCGGGAATGTCCCTAAGAATGGTGAAGGCATTCCTAAAGATAAATATGATCAAGTCTTATTCGAATGGTCCTATCCAGAAGTTGCAAGTTGGTGCAAGAAAGAAGGTAGGGAATACCCTCTACTTAACTCAACAGGTGAAATAATTGAAGATCTCCCAAGGAAAATTAAACTGAGATGCTGATAACAATCAGGAGCAATCATCATTAGGCTTGACTCCAAATTTAAATATCTCTAATACTTTTTATATTCATAAATTCCTCTAAAGCTTCCCCCACAAAAGATAGTCCTAACACCAATCCAAACATTGCTACACCTGGATATAAAGCTGTCCACCAAATACCAACTGGCACAGCATCTAACGCCATATTTAAGTCGCTCCCCCATTCTGGTATTGTTTCTGGCAATCCTAGGCCAAGGAAGCCAAGACTCCCTAACACTAAAACCGCATCGGCAGCATTTAATGTTAAAAGCACTGGAACAGAAGTAATAACATTCTTCAACAAATATTTTCTCATAATCCAAATAGGTCCAGCTCCCATTGCTCGGGCTGCTTCTATATAAAGTTCTGCTTTAACTTGTGCTGTTTGGTTCCTAACAACACGGAAATATTGAGGTATATATACTACGCATAGAGCAATTGCAGCATTAAAAAGTCCACGGCCTAATAGAAATGCAATGACTACAGATAGTAGCAATACAGGTACTGTATAAAGAGTCTCCATCACCAAGACAATCACTCTATCAAACCAACCGCCTAAGTAACCACTTAGGATGCCTAAAGGCACTCCGATCAATACAGCAAAAGTAACCGCCAAACAAACAACAGAAAGGGCGACTCTGCTTCCTATCAATGTTCGCACGCATACATCTCTACCTAATCGATCTGTCCCACACCAGTGTTCCAAAGACGGTGAGGAGTATATTGGATTGCCAAGTCCTGCATCCGGATCAGGTAAAAAGCCATAAGCCGTCAAGTAAGGTGTAATTAAAGCAGCTATAAAGTAAATAAGTAGAATTACAATTCCCCATACAGCCATTTTTCTTGGCAGTGTATTATTCCTAAGGAAACCCAAGTAATAAGAAAATCTCAAGGGAGAAGGTCAACTAGGAAAATAATAATAAGACTAGAAATTTAGAGCAATAAGCGCTTAAATATAAATACTAAAATTATTAAAAATGAAGCCCAAGAATGATGGCCTAACTGTTGGAGAACTATCCATTACAGTTGGCATACTACTTCTAATATTGCTAATATGGTCATCAACAGGTAAGAAGCAAAGCACTGACCAGAGTAATTTAATCATCGAAACCACTGAGATTATTTCTTATAAAAAGGAAATTTTATAAACATTTTTGTTTTATTGATTCAATTTTAATACTGCCATAAATGCTTCTTGAGGAACATCTACTTTCCCCATAGATTTCATTCGCTTTTTCCCTTTTGCCTGCTTCTTAAGCAGTTTTTTCTTGCGTGAGATATCCCCTCCATAACATTTTGCTAAAACATCCTTTCGCAAAGCACTGATGTTTTGGCTTGCAATGATTCTACTCCCAATAGAAGCTTGCAAAGGAATTTTAAATTGTTGTCTGGGAATAAGTTCCTTCAATTTTTCAACAAGTCCTCTACCTACTGAATAAGCTTTGTCCTTATGGACAATAGTTGTTAAAGGATCCGCTCTATCCGAATTGATCAATACATCTAGTCGAACTAAATCATTCTGTCGATAACCAATTAAATGGTATTCCATCGAAGCGTACCCTTTTGTTCGACTTTTCATTTGGTCAAAGAAGTCTGTAACGACTTCAGCAAGAGGCATCTCATAAATAAGCGTTACTCTGTCAGTAGTTATATATTTCATATCTACGAAATCGCCACGGCGATCTTGGCATAAACCCATCAAAGTACCGTTAAATTCATTAGGTGCATAAATCTCCATCCGAACATATGGTTCTTCTATAGAATCTCTGAGCTGTGGATCTGGGAGAGTTGCTGGATTATCAACCATTAGAATATCTCCATTCAACATATTTACTTGATAAATAACTGATGGAGCCGTGACTATTAGGTCTAAATCATATTCTCGCTCCAATCGCTCCTGAACTATTTCCATATGCAGTAAGCCAAGGAAACCACATCTAAAGCCAAAGCCCATAGCACTACTAGTTTCTGGCTCATACTTCAAAGCAGCGTCTGAAAGTTGCAATTTTTCCAGGGCTTCTCGTAAGTCTGGATACTGATCTGCATCAGTTGGGAATAGGCCACAGAAAACCATCGGTTTTGCTTCTGTATAGCCTGGTAAAGGATCTATAGCGGGCGAGCTAAGCAGAGTAATTGTGTCTCCAACCCGAGCATCTGAAACAGCTTTAATTGATGCGGCTAAATAACCAACTTCACCAGCATGTAATTCCTCTACTTTTCTTTGGTCTGGAGCCATTATTCCTATTTCATCAAGCTCGTAACTTTTTTGACTAGCCATTAAAAGAATTTTATCTCGCGTAGAAATCCGTCCAGTAATTACTCGAAAATAAACAATCACCCCTCTATATGGGTCGTAATAAGAATCAAAGATTAACGCTTTAGTTGGTTGATTAAGTTGATCTGCAGGAGGGGGAATACGCTCCACTACAGCTTGCAGAATTTCTTGAACACCTAAGCCCGTTTTCGCAGAGCATTCAATTGCATTAGAGACATCTAATCCAATAATCGATTCAATTTCTTCTTTAATCTTGACGGGGTCCGAGCCAGGTAAATCAATTTTATTAAGTACAGGAATAATCTCTAAATCATTCTCCAAAGCGAGGTAAACATTGGCCAAAGTCTGAGCTTCTACTCCTTGACTAGCGTCCACTACTAATAATGCACCCTCACAAGCTTGTAGTGAGCGACTAACCTCATAAGAAAAATCAACATGTCCAGGTGTGTCAATTAAGTTAAGTACATACTTTCTACTATCTTTAGCCGTGTAATTCATTCTTGCAGCTTGTAATTTAATTGTTATGCCTCTTTCCCTTTCAAGATCCATATTGTCTAAAAATTGTTCTTGCATATCTCTTGAAGCGACAGTATTAGTATCTTGCAAAAGCCTGTCTGCAAGGGTTGATTTCCCATGGTCTATATGAGCAATAATGCAAAAGTTTCTCAATTGAGAAACAGGGACGTCAGTCATGTGATTAAGGTTTCAACAATTGAAGGGAGATAAGTCAACTATGCAGGTCTAAACAAATACACCTTATCTCTGAAGGTAATTTTATTTAATCACTTACCCAGACCAAGCAAATGATTGTTGCGCTCTCGACTGTTAAGAAGGTTTTCTTCAGAACTAAGGCCTTCGCCAAGATTTGGAAGAAGCCTGCACAACCTTTCCTTCCATAGATCAGTAGCCATTTGTTCGCCCCAACAAGTATTTAAAACCTCCAGCATAATTGATACTGCTGTACTTGCTCCTGGAGAGGCGCCTAATAAAGCTGCCAAAGAGCCATCTGATGAAGTGACAACCTCAGTTCCCATTTTCAAGATCCCGCCATCAGAAGTTTTTTTAATGATTTGTACTCGTTGACCTGCAATAGATAAGTCCCAATCGTTCTGATTCGCTTCAGGAAAGAAGTTTCTCATTAATTCAATGCGGCTAGTATGGGTTTGCTGAAGTTGACCTATTAAGTATTGAATTAAATCAAGATTCTTCCAACCTGCCTGAAGCATTGGTCCAACGTTCCCAAGTTGAATAGAACGAAATAAATCTAAGTTTGATCCATTTTTTAAAAACTTTGTGTTGAATCCTGCAAATGGTCCAAAAAGCAGAGACCGCCTACCTCCTATCCAACGTGTATCTAAATGAGGGACTGACATAGGAGGTGCACCAATTTCTGCTTTGCCATAGACCTTGGCATTATGCTTTTCGGCTAATATGCTTTGATTGCAAATTAACCATTGCCCACTAACTGGGAACCCACCATAGAAAGTACTTTCTGGAATCTGAGATTTCTGGAGAAGAGTTAAAGCACCTCCTCCTGCACCTAAAAAAACAAAATTTGTTTCAACGCGACAATCACCTGCATCACTCTTTAAAAATATTTGCCATGGCTCTTGACCAACTCTCTTAATATCTTGAACCTCTGTAGAGAAACGAGTTTCAACAGTTCCTATGCCCTGAAGTAAGTCAAAATATGCTCGAGTTAATGCACCAAAATCAATATCTGTACCTCTATGAACACGAGTTGCAGCAACTGATTCATTAGGTTGTCTACTTCCCATAACTATTGGCATCCAATCTCTCAGTTCTTCCTTATCATTGCTCCATTCCATCCCCTGAAAAGCTTTGGTAGCACTGAGCTTTAAATACCTATTTTTCAGAAAATGAACATCATCTTTCTTCCAAACGAAACTAATATGAGGTAAAACATTAAGAAAGTTATTTTTCGAGATTTGTCCTCTCTCAGATAAAGAAGCCCAAAACTCTAAGCTTCTCTCAAAAGCAGCGTTAATGTTTAAAGCTTTTGCTATCTGGATATTGCCACCAGGTAAAACAGGAGTGTAGTTAAATTCGCAATTAGCAGCATGACCGGTGCCTGAGTTGTTGAAAGCAGAGCTACTTTCTAACGCTGGGGCATCTAATCTTTCTACTAATAAAATGCGAATGCCCGGCTCTAGCTCACTTAGCAAGACAGCCAGGGTTGAACTCATAATCCCAGCACCAATTAGCACCGCATCAAAACGATCTTCATCTCCAAGAGCCTCTGAAATAAACACCTTTGAATTTTGTCTTTATTATCCAGAATATGAGTTTATTAACTAAGCTCAAAGAAAATAAATCAATCTATCAAGATTATGGCTGAAGAGGCACTTGCACTTACCCAAGAAAATGTCGAAAAAGTTCTTGATGAATTAAGACCATTTTTAATGGCAGACGGGGGCAATGTAGAAATTGCTGAGATAGATGGCCCAATAGTTAAAGTTCGCCTTCAAGGCGCATGCGGAAGCTGCCCTAGTAGCACAATGACTTTAAAGATGGGCATAGAGCGAAAACTTCGGGAAATGATCCCAGAAGTCAGCGAAGTAATTCAAGTACTTTGAATAAGAATTATAGGTATTTTAGCCTAGCCTTTCCCTGCATCAATTTCCTTTCGTATTGCATTCTCATAATTAAGGCAGTCAACAGGTAGGCCTCTATTAATTGCAAAGAATAAAGGGCCTAGAATTAACAACATAAATAGCAACCCGTTATTTGCGAATGAATTCGACTGGGCATTATATACAGTTAAATAAATGAAAAGAATGTACAGATGAAAAACCAAAAATCTTTGCGGCTTTAGCGCCATTATTCGGATAGCAGTTCCGAGAAAATAGAAGAGTGGCTTCATCTTCCAATCAATCTGTTTAAAGGGCATGAACCAATGCGAAGTCAAGCTCGAATCTTGAAGAACGTGCTTTATCTTGCAAGTTTTACTTTAGACCCTCACGAGGAAATCTTAACCAAAACTGAAAATACAGTGTTTTGTATCCTCTCGAACTACAAAAGGCTAAGAAATTCGGCAAAAATAAATATTGTAGCGGATGCTACAAAACGTTCACCCTGATATTTTCAGGGCGCAAGTTCGAACCAGGCCATGGAACGGGGACCTGGTCATTGAATCGGACTCTGTACATGACAACTCTCACTTATCGCGGCAAAGCCTATGTTCAAAGTAAGGGGCCTTCTCGGAAGGAATTACTTGAGTTGACATATAGGCGCAACGTCTACACAACCCGAAAGCAAGAGGCTGCCCAAGAGCATTCTCTTCTTACTTATCGGGGTGTAAACTATCAAAACTAGATTAATTTTTAAAATCCTTAAAAGAGCAAGTCTTTATTATGGGCTTGCTTTTTTATTTACTAGGCACAAAGCAAAATCATTTTCACGCTTATATATAGCAGCTCTGCTGCCTACCTCTAATATTTTTAATCTGTAGAGGTAGGGGGAACATCTCTACAAATCGAAGAGCTTTGCTGAAGCAAAGAAAAGAAGAATTCCCAATTTATAAATAATCACAAATCAAGCTTCTAGAATAATAGCAAGAATATTAATTCTAAAAACATTTAACGACGAGTACTAATAGTTGTATTTAGTTGCATACTCTTAAAACAAGTAGAAAATCATATTCGTCTACAGAAACCATAAAAGCCTTAGCAATCATACGATCATCCTCACGCAGGGAAAAATCAACTTAATAAGTTTATTCCTTTAACGTCTACACAGGATTAATTAAAAGGTTCTTAACCCTAAGCCTGATGGATGTAATAAATTCATTTAGTTTTTGCAACAATACAAGCATCAACAAATCCAGATAGCTTTTCAAAGTGAATTTTTACGTTAAAAAGGTATGAAGTCCATTTGTCCTGTGGGAGTTAGTTCCTATGGTGGAACTCACATTACTAGCATTACTTAATTCAGTAGGAAGTGATTTTTGTGATTACAGGTCTGCAGGTAATGATACTTACAAGTCTTTGTTACTTTCCTATAGTGACGCAAATGCAGAATATGGAGTGAAAGAAGTGAAAAAAGTAATTGAAAATTCTGATAATTTAAACTTCTCAGCAGTAGCCATGGTAATGGTCAAGTGTCCTCAACATTTATAAGCATCTGAGCTCACATTATTTCTCTGCTTATCTTTACTAATTTAATCTATTATAAATTGAAAAACAAACCTTCATAGCCATCTAAAATAGATTTTTTAATAACAGTCAAAACCTTCTTTCATACGCAGTGGACAATTTAAGATTTTCAATGCCTGCCTTGGCAAATAAAAGTTACTTCAACTATGGAGGCCAAGGTCCCCTCCCTGAACCATCCCTAAATGCGATCATAAGTAGTTGGGAAAAAATTCAAGAGCTGGGTCCATTTACAAATCAAGTTTGGCCCTATGTAACTAAAGAAGTTGAATTGACACGAAATAAATTAGCCAACCTATGCGGAGTAAATAAACATCAAATCGCTTTAACAGAAAACGTCACTAGTGGGTGTATATTGCCTATTTGGGGCTTGCCATTATCTGCAGGAGAAAGAATTTTAATAAGTGATTGCGAGCACCCCGGAGTAGTATCAGCTTGCAAAGAACTTGCCCGTCGAAAGAATCTAGAGATAGATATACTTCCAGTTCAGACTTTAAGGCATGGGATTGATAATCAAGACAAGAATACAACTGAATTACTCAGGGCTCTAGACGTAGCTTTAAAAGAGGAGACGAGGCTTGTTGTCCTGTCCCATCTGCTATGGAATACAGGAGTAATAATGCCAATAGTGGAAGTTGCAGAGAAACTATCTTCACATGCATGCAGGCCATTCTTGTTAGTTGACGCAGCCCAAAGTTTTGGGCAAATACCGATCCAAGATGCTGCTTCTAAAGCAGATATATATGCATTTACTAGTCATAAATGGGCATGTGGTCCCGAAGGGCTAGGTGGAGTTGCAATTTCTCAGAGGGTTATAGAAAACGCACACCCAACTTTAGTTGGATGGAAAAGTTTAAAAAACGAAGGAAGTATTTATGATCATGAGGCAAACCCTTTTCATGCAGATGCACGGCGCTTTGAAATTGCCACCTCCTGTGTACCATTGTTAGCAGGATTAAGGTGCTCTTTAGAACTGCTTGAGAAAGAAGGGGATGTAATGGAAAGGTTAAAAAGAATCAATCAGATGAGCGCAAGGCTTTGGGAAAAACTAAGGGCTATAGATGGAATAGATCTAGTACTAGCGGGAAGGCCATCTACAGGCTTAGTTAGTTTTTCTACAGCAACAAAGTATTCGTCATATGAATTAGTTAAAAAACTAGGGGATAAAGGCCTTTGGATAAGAGTTCTTGAAGATCCAGAATGGCTACGTGCTTGCATTCATATCACGACTACAGCTGAAGAAATTGACAATTTAGCAGAGTCCCTGAAAACTTTAATTAATAGAATCTAAACGCCGACTTTCAAGGTTTTTTCTAAATATATTCTCTGAAATTTCTCGATCATTAAAGTAAATCTTTTGATCACCAAGAATCTGATAGTCCTCATGACCTTTGCCAGCAATCAATACTACATCATCCTTTTGCGCTATGGAAATAGCTCTGTCAATAGCTATAGCTCTATCTAATTCAACAAAAACTTCTCTTTCCCTAGGTATTCCCTCAAGAATATTGTCAATAATTCTTTGAGGGTGCTCCGTGCGAGGGTTGTCTGATGTCACTATCAGTACATCCGCTACTTGTGCCGCTATGCTACCCATCTTGGGCCTCTTACTTTTATCTCTATCACCACCACAGCCAAATAAACATATAAGCCTACCCAAGGTAAATGGTTTAAGTGCAAGCAAAGCATTTCTCAAGCCGTCAGGTGTATGCGCATAATCTATTAAAACAGTTGGAAAATCTAAATTATTAGAAGGATTTAAAATTTCAACTTTTTCCATCCTTCCAGGAACACCTGGAAACTTTTCACTTGCCACCAATAGTTCATCAATATTCAAGCCTTGTTGCACAAGGACTCCAATTGCTTGAAGTAGATTCATTAAATTAAACCCTCCTATCAAAGCAGATCTAAAAGAACCGCTCCCTAAGGGTGTAAATAAAACTCCTTCAACCCCATCAGAAGTCATTTTCAGATCCCTCATAAAGAGTTCAGGCTTCTCTGATTCGATAACCTTTGAGTCAATAGAGGATCTCCAACAGCAGTCACCTAAGCTTTTCGCAAGACGAGCACCCCATTCATCATCAATGTTAACTACAACCCTAGTTTCACTCAAAACCATTAAAGGTGATTTAAAGAGTCGAGACTTTGCCTCAAAGTATGTCTCCATTGTATCGTGGTAATCCAAATGATCCTGAGTCAAATTCGTAAATACAGCTCCCGAAAACTTTATTCCAGCGACACGATATTGAGAGAGCGCATGTGAACTTACTTCCATCGCTCCCAAAGAGGCCCCTTTAGAAGATGCACTAGCAAGTTTTGAGTGCAAAGAATCACCAAACAGAGTGGTATGTGTAGAAGTTTCACTATGCATCGGCCAACGGTTCACCAAAGTGCCGAACAAGGCTGTCTCTTCTCCAACTGCTTTACTGAGAAATTCAATTAAATGAGTTGTAGTCGTTTTGCCATTTGTTCCAGTCACACCAATTAGCCGCATTTTCAAAGAAGGATTACCCCAAAATTCTGCTGACAATTCTCCTAGGTATTTCGTAACTGGATCAGGAACCACTAAAACAAAGTTTTTCTTATCCTGAGGTATCTGATTAGTAGTTGAAGGCCCAACAATAGCCGCTACGGCACCGCCCGAGAAAGCTTGAGAGCAATAACATCCGCCATCTACATTCTCCCCAGGTATTCCAACAAACAAATCACCTTTATTGATATTCCGAGAATCAGAAGATATTCCGCTAATAAAAGGGTCTTCAAGGTTTGGAGGTATCTCTATCTTTACCGCTTGCAACAGTGAGTGAAAGCTCTTAATCATTTCAAAATAAGCAGAAGGTAGGACTAATTGATCCTTTTTATTTTCCCCTTAATATTCTTATTAAGCCAGTCTAAAAGAGCGTGCTGATTGAGACGTGGGGATACTCTTGGAAGTTCAAATGATTGTTCTAATTTTTTTGATTTCAAAAGCAAAACGGGAACTTCCATTGAGTAACGAGTTCTTTCGATATCAGTTATATCCTTACCATCAATGTCTTTAACGATTAATTGAATATCAGGAAGCAGATTTTGCAAAAAAATAGTTCTGAGCTTTGTCTCAAGCCCTTGGCACAAGCAGCACCCAATTCGACTATATAAGACTAATTTCAACATACGTGTTAATCAGGCACAGGGTCACAGCCACAAGGGGTGAAAGGATGGCACCGTGACAGCCTTTTCACCGTAAGCCATCCTCCTTTCCAGGGACCATGACGGGATATTGCTTCTAGTCCATACTCACTACATGTAGGAATGAACCGACAATTAGGTCCCAATATTGGCGAAAACCACTGTCGATAGAATCGAATTAAGGCCAATAGAAGAACGCCTAAAGCATTATTCAACTTATTTGGCTGGCGACGAGATAGAGTAGAAAGTTCGTGCATATAAGCCCTCAAGTTATTTAATCAGCTTGATGGATGAACTATCACGATTATCCCTTATTTTATTAATTATGTCTCGATATCGTGGACCTCGATTGAGGATCACGCGTCGCTTGGGAGATCTACCAGGTCTCACTAGGAAGGCCGCAAAGCGGTCAAATCCACCAGGTCAGCACGGCCAAGCCCGTCGCAAGCGCTCAGAATACGCGATCCGCTTAGAGGAGAAACAAAAACTAAGATTCAATTATGGAATCTCTGAAAGACAACTTGTCAGGTACGTGAAAAAAGCCAGAGCGCTAGAAGGCTCGACAGGTACCAACTTGCTAAAGCTTTTAGAAAACAGATTGGATAATGTTTGCTTCAGATTAGGTTTTGGTCCCACTATCCCAGGTGCTCGCCAACTAGTTAATCATGGGCATGTGACTGTTAATGGGCGAGTACTAGATATCGCAAGTTATCAGTGCAAACAAGGCGATGTGATTTCAATAAGAGAGAAAAAAGGCAGCAAAAAGCTCGCTGAAGCCAATCTTGAATTCCCAGGCTTAGCTAATGTGCCACCCCATCTAGAACTAGAAAAGTCAAAAATGAGCGCTAAAGTGGTTGGGAAAATTGAAAGAGAATGGGTGGCAATAGAAATAAATGAGCTGTTAGTTGTTGAGTACTATTCACGTAAGGTATAAGTCAATTCTTTCTGGGGGAGCATCATCTCAGAACAAGGTCTAAGAGTTAAAGCTTGCTCTATTTAGCAGGCTTTAACAGGGACTAAGTAAACATGGTAAGATTGAAATAGGTTATGAGATTACTTAATATCTATGATTATTATAGATAATTTAAGCAAGTTATCTTTCTATTTATTATTACCACTTTCAAAGTCTGGCATATGTATTTACTATCACAAGTCGAAGCTTAAATTAAATGAGAATGCAGGGCATCTCAAGCCTATAGTATTTAACCAAAAAGAGCTTAGCTGCATTAATTCATTGAGGAGTTATGACTATGGGGACCATAAGGTTCTTGAAAAATATGCAAAGAAGTATATAAACGAAAGAGTAATTAAATATTTCAAAAAGGAATTCAAACAGGTAAGTAATATTAATGAAAAATTGACACTTGGGTTTATCTCTTCTCTGGCCTTAAACAACATTGGCTCAATGTATATATTTGCAGAGCTAATTCTAAAAGGCAAGAAAAATGAAAAGTTATATATAGTACATACAAATCTATACCAGTATATGTGCAAGAGCAATGGGTCATATACAAATAGGAAAGTCATAAATATTTATTTGCCGTTAGATGATATGGCGAACATTAGCAAGTCTGCCTGGAAGTTGGTTGAGACAATCAGAGGAAAGATAATTAGGAAAAGAAAAATTAAAATAGCAACTAATAAACTTTCCAATGCACATAAAGCTAGGCCAAAATCAAAAACAGCACTAGTAGTTCACCAGTCGCTATCATTCACCAGCTTATATAAAAAATCTCACTATTTCTCAAATGAACCAAGTAGCCCCTTACATTTTGCGAATGTTGAATTATATTCTCTTCGCCATATTGAAGCAGTCCAACATAATGGGTTAAGAAGGGAAGTAATCACTCTAGAGAAAAAGATAAGCTTAAAAGATATATTATCTTTAATAAGTTGTCTGATATTTACTCTAACAAGAATAAGGTCCATTGAAGAGCTGTATGGAGTAATTTATATAAGCATTATGTTGTTTAAATATAAATCCTGGATAAATTGTTTTAAAGACTCTGATCTGTCAAATTTAATATATGATTATGACATATTATTTCCCAAGTCACTGTCTATTGCTTTAGAGACTCTAGGCATAAAGACGATTGCATTACAGGAAAGAGGGGCATCATCTTTTAGTTATTACTATGGTGTAATAGTAGATACTTATCTATATGGAGGTAGTATATACGCACAACATGGGGAAGAAAATAATGCTATCCAATCTAGAGATTCATATAATTTTGGGATGTGGAGAGTATCCCTTTTCTTCGATAATTCTCTAGTCTCCTTTAACAAGATATCATTCCTAAAAGAAACCAATCAATTGCCTTCAGACTTTGATTATAAAATTACCATTTTAGGCTTCTTCCTGATCAGTGATAATAATTTACCGTACACAAATTCTAGGGCCCTTGAAGATATGATAGGACTTATAAGAGAAGTATCTGAAAATTTTAGCAATGCAGCTATAATTTTAAGAATGAAGACTTTAAGTGAGGAAGATGCAGGTTATATATTAGAAAGATGCAAATTTATTAAGAACTTTTTTCTTTGTAATGACTACGAAAACACCTCTGCCAGTTATCGCTTATGCAAAGAGTCAGATTTAATAATTTCAGTTCAAACATCATTAGCTGAAGAAGCATTAGCTTATGGGAAAAAAGTTATATTTATCAACAACCTATATCCAATTTCTGACATGTGTAAAGATACTTATCCTGCAGACTTTCATTTTTGTATTGCCAATGATATGGATGAACTGAATACTCTTGCAAAAGATTGCTTAATAAATAAAGATGATATAAATAAAAAATATAATCTCTTAAAAGGCAAAGTTTCTGGAAATATAGATTTAAGTAAAGATAATAATATTGCAAAGTCACTAGAGAAGTTTTTAAAGCCTTATAGGCTTGATAGGGTTAAAAATTTAAGATAGTTTTCACTAGAAATGATTCTTTTCAAGAATATGTTTCATACAATATCTGCTTAAAGCCATGCCCTTTCGTCTCTTATATGCAAGTTATATATTAACAGAATCATTTCTATTTAAGCACTATATCTTTTATACTTTTAATTATATATTTCTGATCTTCGAGCTTAAGAGATGGAAATATTGGCAGACTAATTACTTCTTTAAAATGGGCTTCTGATTCTTTGCAATATCCCTCATTAAATCCTAAATTCTTGTAATAAGGGTGACGATATATAGGTATATAGTGCAAGTTTACATTTATTCCTTTTGCCTTAAGGCCATAAAACAAATCCTTTTGATTTACATTGCAATAATCTTTAGAAACTCTTATAGGGTAGAGATGATAACTTGAAAAATTTGATGTAGATTGATAAGGAAGTTTTATACTTAAGCCAGACAAATCTTTGTTATATAGTTCAGCTATTCTATGTCGTATATGAATAAAATCATCAATCCTCTTTAACTGACTAGAGCCAAGGGATGCTTGTATATCTGTTATCCTATAATTATATCCCAAAGAGACTTGTTCGTAATTCCATATTTCATCATTTCTTTTCATCCTAGAAAGATCGAAAGAACTATCAATCCTTTGGATACCATGACTCCTTTCCATCCGAATCTTGTTGGCAATTAACTTGTCATTAGTTAATGCGACACCACCTTCTCCAGTGGTGATTATTTTAACTGGGTGAAAACTAAATACTGTAACATCACTATACCTACAGCAGCCAATTTTTTTCCCATTATATTTACCGCCTATAGCATGGGATGCATCTTCTATAATATGAAATTTAAACTCTTTAGATAACTTATATATCTTATACATATCACAACTTTGGCCTGCAAAATGGACTGGCATAATAACTTTTGGAAGATTATTTTTTCTTTTGGCGTCAACAAGCTTCTTTTCTAACTTGGCAATCGAAATATTATATGTATCCTCATCAATATCTACAAAGTCTACCTTGGCACCACAATATAATGCAGCATTTGCACTCGCAACAAAGCTATTTGGACTGGTCCAAAGCCAATCTCCTTTCCCTAAACCTAATGCCTTGCAACCTAGGTGAAGGCAACTGGTTGCACTATTGGCCGCGATTGCATATTTAGAACCAACATATTGTCTAACATCATTTTCAAATTTATTGACACTAGGGCCTTGTGTTAAATAATCAGATTTTAATACATTAATAACTTCATTAATATCATCATCAGATATATTTTGTCTTCCGTAAGGTATCATCAAAATTTAATGATGTTTCCCTTATTTTTTTCAATCCAGGATAAAAGTTTGTCTTGATCCATCCATTCTTTATTAGTATCACTTGAATAAACAAAGCCATCTTCAACTTTTTTACCTGATTGAATCCTATCAGAATCATTACCCCAATCATTTATTTGGGGCAATATTTTAAAGTAATCAGAATATTCATAAGTATATGGATTATCTTCAATTCCTATCATTTGCTCATGCAACTTTTCGCCTGGTCGTATCCCAGTAATTTTTTGTTTAGCATCTGGAGCTATGGCCTTTGCTATATCAATAATTTTCATAGAAGGTATTTTCCTTACATATATTTCCCCGCCAACCATATCTTCAAATGCTTTCCATACCAACTCAACTCCTTGTTCGAGAGAAATCATGAATCTAGTCATTCTAGTATCAGTAATTGGAATAAAACCCTTACTTCTTATCGACATAAAAAAAGGAATAATGGATCCTCTGGAGCCCATAACATTTCCATACCTAACAACAGCAAACCTTGTTTGATGTCCACTAGCGTAAGATGAATTACTTGCTACAAATAGTTTATCGGAGGCCAATTTTGTTGCTCCGTATAAATTAATAGGACTACTTGCTTTATCTGTAGATAACGCAACAACTTGCTTAACTCCTTGGTCAATTGATGCGTCTATTATATTCATGGCACCATTAATATTTGTTTTGATACATTCAAAAGGATTATATTCTGCAGTTGGGACTATTTTAGTCGCGGCTGCATGAACTACATAGTCAACTCCGTCCAAAGCTCTATGAACCCTGTCTTTATCTCTAACATCTCCTATAAAAAACCTTATACGCTTATCCCCTTCAAACTTTTTAGCCATTTCCCATTGCTTCATCTCATCTCGCGAAAAAACGATTAGTTTCCTAGGGTTATATTTTTTCAAAGTCATAGGTATGAATGTATTCCCAAACGACCCTGTGGCCCCTGTAACTAATATGATTGAATCTGAGAACATTTAATTATTAAAAGATGAAATTGCTACATATGCCTCTCAAGGCATGAAACATACTTATAAATACTTAGAGCATTCATAAGACTCATGGTATAAGTTTATTATAGTTGCTCAATTATAATTTCGTCTAGCAAGGTTCAATGAAAAAATGAATTATCACTTTGGTGATTTGATATTTCTTAATACTGGCAAGCAATGCCAAGTTTGAAAAAATGCTTTTAATTCGATGGAATAAGTGGTTAGTTAAGGGAATAAAAAACTACCAGCATGAGCTGGGATGATAAATTAGCCACAAATCTCTGGTCGGCAAAGCTTAAAGAAAAAAGAGCACTTGATGGTTTAAGATATAATTATTGCCGATGGCGTTTGCTAAATCAAAGCAAATGCACCTTTAATGAGTAAAGATTAGGGCGTTTACTCTAGGAAGGTATGTTATAATGGAAGAATGATTATCTTGTAAAATTGGAAAGATTAAAATTCTTATATCAAATAAATAGTCTTAAATAGCAAGGGATAGAAAGTATGTCTCGTAAAAAAATAGTTATAATGCACACAGGGATAGGCAATATTGGATCGATAAAAAATGCACTTGAATTCATAAATTATGATTGTGATGTAATTAATAGTTATGAAAAAGTAATTTTTAAAAATTATAGTGGTTTCATTTTACCTGGCGTAGGCGCTTTTAAATCTGGCATGGAAAGTATTAAAAACAAGGGGCTTGATAGACTAGTATTTGAAATGATTGATAATTGTGTTCCAGGGATTGGCGTATGTTTAGGCATGCAAGTAATGGCAGAATGGAGTATTGAAGGTGGTGAAAAAACCAAAGGCTTAGGTATATTTAAAGGTGGAATAGTTAACTTGAGAAAATCAGATGACACCGTTCCACATATAGGCTGGACATATACAAAGGGTCAATTAGATTATCAACCATGGCATAACAATTTAAATGGTGAGTTCTACTATATTCATTCATATGCTTTGTCATCACAAAACAATGAAGAAGTAGCTGCTTCATTCAAGCACGGTAATAAGGACTATGTAGCTGCAGTTTATAAAAGTAGAATTCTTGGAGTACAATTTCATCCAGAGAAATCTCAACATTTTGGCTTAAAACTGATAGATAGCTTCTTTTCTTATTTCACCAATTGAACATATTTTGACTTATAAACGCCTTATCCCAATACTCCTAATTAAAGATGGTTTACTCGTAAGAAGTCAACTGTTTCAATATCACCAGGCCATAGGAGACCCAATTCCTACAGTAAAGAGATTGTCGGATTGGAATGCAGATGAAATAGTGATTTTGAATATAGGCCTGTCCAGTGTGCTCGATTCCCGCAGAGAAGACAAATGGCACAACATAGGCAAATCAGATTTTACTGGCTTAGTAAGGCTAACTTCTACATTTTGTTTTGCCCCCCTTTCTGTAGGCGGTGGAATAAGAAAAATCGAAGATTTTAACGATCTTTTTGAAGCCGGTGCGGATAAATGCATAGTTAACACTGCTCTTTTTGAAAACCCGGAAGTAATTAAAGAAGCAGTTAGTAAATTTGGCTCCCAAGCAGTTGTTGCTTCTATAGATATAGGGACAGATAATTCAAATAATACAAGTATCTTTTATAAAAATGGAACTCAAAATACTGGTCTTAATATAGATCAGGGTATTGAATATGTCTCTAAATTAGGGGTTGGAGAAATTCTTATAAGCTCTATTGATAGAGATGGTTCAGGCAATGGCTATGACCCACGAATAATTTCTCAAATTCCTCAAGGGTTATCTGTTCCTTTAATCATTAATAGCGGCCCTGGGAGATATGAGCATTTTTCAAAGGCACTAGAAACTAATAAATTCAAAGGATTAGCAGCATCTAATATATTCTATTTCACGGAACTCTCATATCCCAATATTAAAAGAAATTTAATTAGGGATGATCATAAATTACGGAATGTGAATCTTGATTGTTCATTCATTAAAAGAGAACCTAATTATGAGCATGCAACCCGTATAAAATTACTTAAAAAAGCTAACCATGGTTCTTTTGTTGATCATAAAAAGTATGACGGCCAATTAAGATTAGATGTGAAGTACTGCTCACGGTGTCTCTATCCAAGCCTCAGTGCAACTCCAATGCAATTCGACAACAAAGGTTTATGCATGGGTTGCAGGGTTTCAGATGCTAAAAGGAGTCTTACAAAGCAAGATTATGCTACTAGAAAGCTACAACTTTTAGATATAGTTAAAAATTGTAAGACCGATAGTGAATACGACTGCATTGTATCTGTTAGTGGGGGTAAAGATTCTTACTATCAAACCTATTATGTAATAAAAGAATTAGGGTTAAAGCCACTTTTAGTTACTTATAATGGCAATAATTATTCTAAAGTTGGTTGGAGAAATCTACTTAGGATGAGAGAATGTTTTAATTGTGATCATCTTATATTCAGTCCATCAATATCCATTTTGAAAAAATTAAATAAGTTAGCCTTTGTTGTCATGGGAGATATGAACTGGCACGGACATATGGGAATATTTACCACGGCACCACGAATTGCAATACAACAAAAAATACCACTCATTTTTTGGGGAGAACATGGGTATGCTGATTTATGCGGTCAGTTTTCAATGCAAGACTTTCCAGAGATGAACTATAGAGAAAGAACGGAACATGCAGGAAGAGGCTTTGATTGGAATTTTTTTGTTGGATTAGATGGTATAAGCATTCAGGATATGAATCCCTGGAAATATCCATCTGATAAAGAAATTTTCGATATAAATCTGAGACAAATATACCTAGGTCACTATATTGAATGGGATTCAAATAAACATCTTGAATTAATGATAAAAGAGTTTGGTTTTGAAGTTTCAGATGAGCCTTTCGAAAGAACTTATAGAACCGGTTCAAACTTAGATGATATTCACGAAAATGGAGTTCATGACTATTTAAAATATATAAAATTTGGCTATGGAAGGTGTACTGATCATGTATCTAAGGATATAAGATCATCTGTAATGACAAGAAAAGAGGGTATTAAACTTGTAAATCAAATGGATCCAATAAAGCCTAAAGATATTAAAAGATGGCTAGAGTATGTATCAATGAAAGAAACTGATTTTGATCGCATAGCAGATCATTTTAGAGACCCTAGAGTGTGGGAATGGTCTCAAGAAGAAGGCTGGAAAAAAACCATGCTTAACAATTAAATCTGGCTGCAAGCTCTAGGTTAACTATTTCTCTTTGTAATACAAGACTTTCAGATGTATAACATAAAAAAGAAGCATTTTATCGTCTAAAGCAAGGATTGAATTCTAGTTAATCTTGTGTAAGCCTCAATTGTATTTTGCGGTAAGCCTATAGGCACGTAAGATTCAAAATATCCTGATTAAACTCTGTTTTAAATGACGAAAAGTCTTTAGATAAACAAAAGTATTCTCCAGAGAAAAATATTTCATAGAATTATCTAAGCTGAAGAAATTCGGGGACTGTTTAAAGTGGCATCAACTAATCAAAACAAAAATAATACTGCCGGCATAAGCACTCAATTGATTCATCATGGCGAAACCTTCGCTGAAAAGACTGGTACGGTTATGCCTCCGATATTTCAAAGCTCTACATTTGAGCATGGCAACCCGGGAGGGTTCGACTACACCCGATCAGGCAACCCTAATTTTAGAGTCTTGGAGTCTATCTTGGCTTCACTAGAGAATTGTAGATATTCGACAGTTTTCGCTTCTGGAGTTAGTGCTGTTACAGCTGTGGCTGCCTCACTTAAGACAGGAGACCTTGTCCTGTGTGAAGAGAACTTATACGGATGTACAGTACGTTTATTTGAACAAGTTTTTAATAAATTTGGCATAAGAACACAATGGATTGACTTTACCAAAGATGCCTCAATTAATTCAATCACTGAGCATAACCCAGACATGATTTGGATTGAGAGTCCGACCAATCCTCTTTTGAAAATAATTGATATTGAAAAGGTCTGTGGCATTGCTAAAAAGCACAACGTACCAGTAGTCGTAGATAACACATTCGCTACAGGACTAATTCAGAAACCATTGGATTTAGGTGCCACCATGTCCTTGACAAGTACAACTAAATACATCAATGGTCATTCAGATGCTTTAGGAGGCGTGGTTTGTACCAATGATCCTTCTTGGTCTGAAAAAATGAGGTTTTCTCAGAAAGCTTTAGGTCTTCAATCTTCTCCTTTTGATTGTTGGCTCATCACTCGAGGTGTAAAAACACTACCTTTAAGACTTGAAAAACAAGTGCAGAATGCATTCTCTTTAGCAACTGAATTGGCAGAAAATCCCGTAGTAGAAGAAATTATATATCCTTTTCACCCAAGCCATCCTCAATATGATTTAGCAAAAAAACAAATGCGTTTCGGAGGAGCAATTGTTACTGCCAAGCTTAAAACCAATCAATCAGAAACATACTCATTTTGTAAAAGTCTTAGCTATTTCACCATGGCTGAAAGCCTTGGTGGAGTGGAGAGTCTTGTCTGTCATCCGGCGACCATGACTCATGCATCCGTATCTAACAAAGCAAAGGATTTCCTAGGTATCACTGAATCTCTTGTAAGGTTTTCAGTTGGCTGTGAAGACTTTATCGATCTTAGTAACGATCTAAAGCATGGCTTAAATCAATTGAAGTGACTGAAAGAAATTTGCTACTAGACCCCTACTGGGAGGCCAGAGATACTGGAAAAGCAATTCCTCAGAGCCCCCATGCTGTCTCTGTAGCCTTGCCGCTCTGGAGGGATGTTATTGCGTATGAGGAAAACGATCCAGCATGCATGGCAACTCTACAATCTATTTATCCACGATTTGGGTTAAATCCTATAGTGGCTCAAATAGCTAATAGAGCTTTAAGCAAATCAGAGCAATCGCAAAATACTTGTTGGCCTTACCCGAATCTTCCTACTGCGAAAAAGGCTAGACAATATTGCAAAAGTGTCACCCCCAATGCGCATATAACAATAAAAGAAGAATCTGGTCTCTTTTGCTTAATTGTTGATGAACACACAACTCCCACTGCTAAAGCGTTTTGGCAGCACACTGGCCTAGGGGCCTCATCAAGGCAGGCTGCGATAGCACTTAACCAAGAGAAGTCTCCTTTAGCTTCTGATGGAGAGAGGGCTAGAGAGTTAATACGAAATCGATTAGCACATATATATGGTTGCGAATCGAGCTTAATCCATATTCATCCTTCAGGGATGGCAGCACTCACAACAGCACTTGAAGCATTAAATAGACTGAGTTTCAACAAAGCATCATTTCAAGTTGGCTTCCCTTATGTTGACGTCTTAAAACTTCCTGAAAAAATATTTAACGGTAGTGAACTGAGCCTCACAAAAGACCCTTGTAAGCTAGAGATAGAACTTGACCAAAAAAGGCCCTCGGCATTAATAGTTGAGCTTCCAAGCAACCCAATGCTGCAATGTGTTGACTTGCCTTTAATATCAAAACTTGCTCATCAGAGGGGTATACCAGTCATTGCTGATGACACTATTGGATCTCCTGTAAATATTGATGCATTACCTTATGCAGATTTAATATTTAGTTCATTAACAAAAAGTTTTGCTGGACGAGGTGACATTCTTGCTGGGTCTCTGGTCATTAGCCCTCATTCGAAATGGAAACAGCTATTCCAAGAAACAATTCCTAATTCTTTACTAGCAGAACTATCTGATTCAGACTCAATTGCTCTTGAAAAGGCTAGTAAGGATGTACATCTTCGCATAAACGAATTAAACAATTCTTGCTTGGTTTTAAAAAGAAATCTTGAAGACCACCCTGATGTCAAAAGAGTTTTCCATCCAGAACATTGTTCAAACTTCAAGTCTCTTATGCGGCCTAAAGCTGGTTTTGGATGTCTACTTTCACTTGAGTTATTCGGAGGTTTAGCAAAAACAAAAAGATTTTATAATTCTTTAAAAGTTTGCAAAGGTCCAAGCTTAGGAACAAATTTCACCTTGGCATGTCCATACGTTCTATTAGCTCATTACCAAGAATTAAAATGGGCAGAAGAATGCGGGGTACCCTCAAACCTTCTGCGAATTTCAGTCGGACTTGAAAAACCAAGTGAACTTTGGGAACGCTTTAAAACAGCCTTGAATACCTAAAAAGCATCTAAGCGTTATTAGTTGAAGTCAGTTACGTGCAATATGGCTAGATTTTGGCTAATTATATAAAAAGTAAATTTTTAAAATGGCTCGTATTTACGAAGATAACAGTGCTGCAATCGGCAACACCCCCTTAGTAAGGCTTAACTCTGTTACCAAAAATGCTAAGGCGAATGTACTAGCAAAAATTGAAGGACGCAATCCTGCCTACAGCGTCAAATGCAGAATTGGAGCAAACATGATTTGGGATGCTGAGCAAAAAGGCTTGTTAACGAAAAATCAAACAATCATTGAACCAACTTCAGGCAATACAGGTATCGCACTTGCATTTACTGCTGCAGCAAGAGGATACAAGATAGTTTTGACAATGCCTGAATCTATGTCTTTAGAAAGACGTAGAGTCATGTCAGTTCTTGGAGCAGAGTTAATTCTCACTGAAGCAGCCAAAGGAATGCCAGGTGCAATTGCAAAAGCTAAAGAGATAGCAGAAAGTGATTCAAAAAAATATTTCATGCCAGGACAATTCGACAATCCTGCAAACCCAGAAATCCATTTCAAGACAACGGGGCCAGAAATTTGGAACGACTGTGATGGAAATATTGATGTGCTTGTCGCAGGCGTAGGGACAGGAGGAACAATTACAGGCATTTCAAAGTTTTTAAAAGAAGAGAAAGGCAAGTCAATTCTTTCAGTCGCAGTAGAGCCTTCACATAGTCCTGTAATCACCCAAACTCTTAATGGAGAAGAAGTAAAGCCTGGTCCTCATAAAATCCAAGGTATTGGAGCTGGTTTTATCCCCAAGAACCTAGATCTTTCTGTAGTCGATCGTGTAGAGCAAGTAACGAATGAAGAATCCATTGACATGGCTCTCCGTCTCTCCAAAGAAGAAGGTCTGCTCGTTGGGATATCTTGTGGAGCTGCCGCTACAGCCGCTATTAGACTGGCAGAACAAGAAGAATTTGCAGGGAAAACTATTGTTGTAATCCTTCCAGATTTAGCCGAAAGATACCTTTCTTCCGTAATGTTTAGTGACGTGCCAAGTGGAATTCTTGAACAACCCTAACCCAATTAATATTTCAACTGCGAGCTTCAGGTAATACAGCTTCTGGTGTAATCAACATTGCATCTCCATAGGAAAAGAAACGATACCTACGATCTATTGCTTCTTTATAAACTGCTAGCAAGCGCTCTCTCCCAATGAGAGCACTGACTAATAGTAATAAAGAACTTTTAGGTAAATGAAAATTTGTCAACAGTCCATCTATTGCGCCAAATTGATGGCCAGGCTTTATCACTAAATCTACTGATCCCTTAAAAGGTATTAAAGATCCGTCCCCTAATGCGAACGAAGCTTCTAGTGACCTCACGGTTGTTGTTCCCACAGCAATAACACGACCACCACGAGCTTGGCAATCTGCAATAGCATCAATTACTTCTTGCTTGACTTCGACCCATTCTTTATGGAGTTCAAGGTCTATAAGGTCCTCCTTCTCTAAAGGTCTAAAAGTACCAAGACCAACATGTAAAGTTACGCTTACTTGTCTAATCCCACGAAGTTGAAAGGCATTTAAAAGTTCATCACTTAAATGCAAACCCGCTGTTGGAGCAGCAACAGCTCCCGGTCGAGAGGCATACCGAGTTTGATAGCGACTTTCATCCGTGGAGTCATGTCTTTGAATATATGGAGGGAGTGGAACCTCTCCATATCTTTCGAGGAAATTCTCGATAGTTTCTCTTTCACTAAAACATTTAGGGAATTGAACTACTCTTCCACCAGTAAGATTATCTTTACGAATAACTTGTAGACGCACAGGCTCCTGCTCTAAAGACTCCAACCACAAATAATCACCAGGCTTCATCTTCTTGGCTGGCTTGCCCAAACAAAGCCATAGGCCCTCACCTTGTGGCTCAAGTAATAACAGCTCCGCTAAGGAACCACTTGCTAAACGTACTCGAACTCGTGCTTTCAAAACACGAGTATCATTCATGACAATCAAATCACCTGCATGCAACTCATCAACCAAATCCCATACCTTTAAATGTTTTATGCCTAATGAGTTTTTCTGAAGCTCTTTAGAAATAAGCATTAATCGAGCCTCATGACGGGGGTCTAATGGCTCTTGGGCTATAAGCCTCTGATCCAACTTATAGTCATAAGAACTTAGTAATAAATCTCTTTTCAAAATTGACAATCTATGCGGATATTTTTAATTGAATTAACAAAACTCTTTATGAGGAAATATCCTCAGGATGATTTTCAATCAAGTTGGCCAGATCTCTTAAAAAAGCCGCACCATCTGCTCCATAAATCACTCTATGGTCCGCAGTAAGATTCACTTGCATTTGTTTCTTGACCGAAATCGAACCATCCTTGCCTGCTACGACTGTGGGCAAGGATGCAGCGACAGCCAAAATCGCTCCTGTACCTGGCGGGAGTATTGCATCAAATCGATCAACTCCAAACATGCCCAAGTTTGAAAGAGTAAAAGTTCCACTGTTGTATTCATTTGGCTGAAGTTGTTTTGATCTAGATCGCTTAACTAAATCTGCCCATTGACGTGACAATTCAAATAAATCCGTATGATCAGCATCCTGCAGGACAGGTGTTATAAGACCACCTTCCTCCATTGCAACTGCTACAGCAACATTAATTTGGGACGGGTAAGACATGCCCTCATTTGTAAAAGTCACATTTAACTGAGGATGTCGAGAAAGGGTTTGACCAACTGCCTTAGCCAGCAAGGCAGTCATGGTTACCCCCTTTGGCTTAACTTGCTTATAAAAAGAATCAAGTTTATCTGTATTAATTGCATAGCCCACCCTGAAACAAGGAACAGACAAACTTGCTTCCATATTTCTATTAACTGCTTGCTGCAGAGTATTAAAAGCAATTGTTTCGCCCTGACCACCAAAGCTATTCCCCTTTGGTACCTCAACCTTATTAGAGTCATTAGTCAATGGAATGGCACTGTTCGCAGAGTCTTTTTTCTCATGCTGCACAGCTGCAGGAGCATTGCTTTCTGCAATCCATGGAACTGTTATTGGCTGACCCTGCGCTCTTTGAACATCCTCTAATTGAATTCTCCCATGCGGACCAGAGCCAGGGACTGTTGCTAAATCCACCCCAGTTTGAGAAGCAAACTTTCTAGCCTTTGGAGTCGCAACGATTCTCCCATCATTAACAATAATTGGTGCTGGTGTATTGATCGGTTGTCTTTGTGGCGGTGGTGGTGGTGAGACCTTGGAAGATGATTCTTCAGAGTTATTATTTTCTTTGGAAGACTGCGTCCCTTCCTGCTTAGGTAGTTTTGCGGCAGGTTGATTGGTTGGATTTTTTGCTTGAACATCAGCTATTTCACCTTCTGTTTCAACAATCAAACCGATAGTTTCCCCAACTGGCGCAGTCCCGCCATCTGGCATCAAAACAGCGGCAAGGAATCCATCTTGAAAAGATTCAACATCCATATCAGCCTTGTCTGACTCAACAACCAGGACGGCCTCCCCTCTCCCGACCTTGTCGCCTGGTTTCTTAAGCCATTCAACTATTTTCCCCTCAGTCATCGTTGAACTAAGAGCAGGCATAAAGATGTCGTGTGTTGCCAAAACGTTTCTCCAAGGAATGGTTGTTTAGGGATCTTCAGCGTCCTATTCAACAGAACTCCAGAACTGTGGAATGCTGCTGCCGGTTAATTCGTATTTTAGATCTCCATCCAACTACAGGCACAAAGATGCCAACTTTTATTTTAAAGGTTTCGGTATAGGCTTTGCTAAAAATTCCCAAACAACTCAACTGAACTCAACAGAAGATGTCATGAACATCAATGATAGAAAGCACTATTAAGAATAAAAATATGAATCCAGAATAATGTGAAATACTAGTTTTCAAGTAACTCCCTAGGGCAAGAGTTTTGAGAGAATTTGAACCCAACAAGTAGTAATGCACAAAATTGATTAATTGAGATAATCAATACAAGGAAAACTCTAAAGAGGTATAATTAAAACTAGAGATGTGGCTTTGTTACTAACTTATTATAAGGTATTCCAATAATTAAGATTGATCAATTGATTGGACAACTCCATCTTTAACTAATACCGAGACTTGCATTTTATTTACTAAATTATCTCCAACATTTAAATCACAAAAACTTTCAATCTGACCCTGCTCAACAATCTCATCCATTGCCAGCTCCCTTACTTGGGATTGATTTTGCAATAGATTTCTTTTTTGCTCTTCCAATTCGGACCGCTTCCCTGCAACTTGTTGTTGAACTTGAGCAACCTGATCTTGAATCCTAGGATCTAAAGGGTTTGCACTCTGGCTTCGTAGGCCCTCAACTATCTGTTGGCCTTCTTTCTCAAGCTGAGAAAGTTGTTGATCAGTATTTGCAATAGCACTGCTGATCTCTCTTTCAGCCTCTTCTTTCCAAGATGGAGTAACAACAGCTCTAATCGTGATAGAACGTTTTATAGAGATAGTCATCCTTAGAGAAAAACTTTATCAAAAGCCAAGACTCTCAGTGAATGTGAAATTGGTCAACCAAATAAACGGGTTAACAACAATCAAGAACTATAAATTAAAGCTATTGCATTTGAATCTCGTTCTGTGATTTGTTGGCGTTTTTGCTTCAATGTTTGAGTTAACAAACCATTTTCAATAGAAAACCCTTCTACAAAAGCGACCCCTGAAATTCTTTCATCAGGACGGCATCCCTGCCTCCTTAAGAGCAAATAATTAATCTCTCGCTTTAAAGCTTGCCTTAAATTGCTATCACCAACCCAGTCTTCAAAGTTTTCTGACAAAGAGATACCTTTTTGATGCGCCCACAAAAGCATCTGCTCAACATTAGGCACTACTAAAGCTCCTAATTGCTTCTGGTCTTGCCCCACAATCATTACTTGTTCAATTAATGAACTTGAAAGTAATTCTTCCTCTAATGGAGCTGGCTCTATATTCTCACCATTGCTTAATACAATCGTATCTTTAGCTCTTCCAGTTAAGACAAGTGAGCCATCGGGAAGCAACATTCCCAAGTCTCCTGTGTTAAACCATCCATCAGGATCCAAAACCTTAGCAGTCGCCTCTTCATTAGCTAAGTAACCGTTCATAACTTGAGGACCTCTTGCTAGAACTAAGCCCTTTTGATTGAAATTCAAGAGTCTGTAGTCTTCTTGGTCAACTATTTTTAATTCCGTCTCAGGTAGCGGGAGGCCTGAACTGCCTCTAATATTTCTCCACGGCCTGCGACAACTCAAGACTGGGCTGGTTTCTGTAAGTCCATAACCAACCAGCAATTCTATCCCTAATGCTTCAAAAAACTGATCGACATGAGGTGCAATGGCTCCACCTCCATTAATTGGGAACTTTAACCTTCCTCCACAAAGCTGCTTAAGAATTTTAGGCCATAGAAAATAAGAAGCTATGAAATGTATTGGCCACCTATAGATGACCTCTGCCAAAGCAAGTAGCCATTCCTTAAAATTCACATCAACTATCATTAGTTGTCGAATCTTCCTTAAAGCTATTTTGTATCCAGAACTATTTTTAAGAGCTTTTTTTAAAAGCTTCTGTCTTTGACTTGGCATCTTCTTCACTGCTTCATCAAAACCTACTTTTATTGACTCCCAAAGGCGTGGAACAGTTGCCATCACAATTGGTCGGACTCTCTGTAAATCTTGTTTTAAATTCTTAATCGTTGTGTAATGTTGCGTGCATCCACAAGAAAAGAAATAATACTCTGCACTTCGCTCGTAAGAGTGCCATATAGGCAAAATACTTAAAAGAGGAGTACCTGGTGATGGGTTGGCGATACAGGCCAAGGACCTCATCTGATGCAAAAGATTTGCATGAGTTAAGGGCACCCCTTTAGGCTCCCCAGTCGTGCCAGATGTGTACAAAATTGTTGCTATAGGAGAGACCACCGCGGATTTCTTTGAAACATCAGCCTTACCTGCCCTTTCTTTAAATTCACTCTTGTCAACCTTTTGAGAAAGGTAATCCCATCCAAAAAATGTGCCTTTAGTATCACCTTCTATTACAAATACAAATTTCAGTCTCTTCCTTTGATTTTCATTTAAATCAAGCTCCTCAAATAATTGTTCTGATTGAACTATTAAACCAACTGCACCACAATCATCCAATATATAACGAAGTTCATTTATAGGAGCTGATGCACCTCTAACAGCATTTGCTGCTCCAACTCTCATCAAACTCTGGTCAGCGATTAACCATCGAGGGCTGTTTTCAGCAAAAAGCGCAACCACATCCCCTTCCTTTAAACCTAAAGAACGAAATACATCTGCACCTTGCTCAATTTTAATTGCCAACTCTTTATAGGTATAGCTCTCCGCGTAAGCAGTATGAGGTGATTCTAAAGCTGGAATATCTCCACAATGTTTTTTTAATAAAGGCCAAATGTCATCAATGCGGTCTATCCCTCTAACAAAACTGTGATTATCTAAAGCTTTGCATTCCTTTTTGGTAGGTTTCCAAGTTGTCTTGGCAAAATGAGAAGATATTTTTGAACCTTTAATAATCACTTCTAAACTCCATTTTCAAGGAATGGGGGGCAATTTTATTATCTTCATTGCTTAGCCTATAAACAAAATTATACTCGATATAGTCCATTACAAACCGAAATGATTTTTCAAAGATTCTTTCATTAACGGCATCACATCTTCTGTTTTAATCCCAGGGATAAAAGAACTTAGTCTTCCAACCTTTTGTCCTTTAAGGCCACAAGGAATTATTTGATCAAAACCTCTCAGATCACAATCAACGTTAAGTGAAAGACCATGCTTAGTAATCCATCTGCGACAACCAATCCCAATTGAGGCGACTTTCTCACCATCAATCCAAATTCCTGTCCTTCCAGCAACGCGTTCACCTAAAAGCCCTAATTTATCGATTACATCTAGTAGCACTTGCTCTAATTCACGCAAGTACCAGTGAAGATCTGTTTGATATCGATGTAGATCAATAACTAAATAAGCAATGAGCTGCCCAGGCAAATGATGAGTCACTTCTCCCCCTCTATCAATACGGTATAAATCAAAAGGAGGTTTGTCTGTGTTAAATAGCAAATTATCTTGAGTAGCCCCTCTCCCTAGGGTATAGCATTTAAGATGCTGAAGAATCCAAACTGCCTGAGGAGACCATGGCTTTTCCAGAAGTGTTTTTTGCCATTCTTTCTGCCAGTCCCACGCAGTCTTAAACTCTATTAATTCAGAAGATTGGAAAATTAGAGTTGAAGGATCGCCTTCTGATAAATAATCTATATCTAACCTTCGCCAACCATCTGGATCCGGAGAAAAAGAATGAAACTGCTTATTCATGGCCGTAATCTTGAACTAACTCCTGCCCTTCGCGAATACACTCAATCAAAGCTGGAAAAGGCTATACATCACTTTGATGGAATAGTACAGGAGGCTGATGTTCATTTGTCAGTAGCAAAGAATCCTAGCGTTCCACAACAAACTGCCGAGGTTACTGTTTTCGCAAACGGCACAGTTATTCGTGCACAAGAGCGTAGCCAAAACCTTTATGCAAGTATTGATTTAGTTGCTAACAAGCTATGCCGACAATTAAAACGGTACAAGGAAAGACATAGCGATCACCATCACAGTCATGGACACCGGGCATCTGTAACTCCAAAAACTGAAGCCGTTTTAGATAAAGACAATATCAACAGTTCATTACTTGATGGTAAAGAAGCACATTTGCCCAATCCAGGAGTTCGAAGAAAATATTTCACAATGTCACCGATGAGCATTGATGAAGCCAGGCATCAACTTGATCTTATAGATCATGATTTTTATATGTTTAAAGAAGTGGAAAGTCAAGAAATACAAGTTATATATAAAAGAAATCATGGTGGCTACGGCGTAATTCAAGCTAAAAATTAATCTCTTTCGTCTGAGAAAATGAAATCAGATAGAACTGACCACTTAGATATCTCTTCATATATTCATCAAGCATCCCTTGACCCTCATACGAGCATAGAGTCTTTAAACACATTATGTGATGCATCTAAATTTTTTAACTTTGGAGGATTTTGCACAAATCTTATTCGAATACCTTTAGCTCGTAAAAGGTTAGGTTCAAAACAAAAAATTAAGTTAATCGCTGTGATTGGTTTCCCCTTTGGCAGTGTCCCAAATAAAATAAAAAGATCTGAAGCTGAGTGGGCAGTAGAACACGGTGCTGATGAGTTGGACCTGGTCCCAAATTTTCTTGCTCTTCAAGAGGGTAATTTTGAAGTTTTTGCTGAAGAGCTTTCAATAATATGCGAAGTTGGGCTGGTTACAAGAGTAATTATTGATGCGGCAAGATTAAGTGAAGACAAGCTCTCATTAGCAATAGAAGCGTGTATTGATGCTGGGGCAAGAGGTATTCAAACAGGTACTGGATTTGGACCGAAAATTGATACAAGTATGGTCCTTAAGTTGCATTCTTTAATACGAGGTAGATGTTCGCTAAAAGCGATAGGAGGAATCAATACTATTAGTAAAATGGTCGACTTACTTGAGGCTGGAGCATCTGAAATTGGTACATCTTACGGTCCTGAAATTATGAAAGAGCTTCGAACTTTTAAAGAATGAGAGAGACCTGCAAAATCAATGGTCTTTCTTTAAAAGTAGGGCCTCTTGGAGAGAATGATCGACTGTTAACAGTACTTTCTGAGCAAGAAGGTATTGTTCGACTAGCAGTTCCAGGGGCTCGGCGACCAAAAAGCAGTCTTTCAGCAGCTTCTCCTTTAACGCTACTAGAACTACAAGTGTCTGGGAAATCCGGCCTGAGAAGAGTTAGACAACTTAAAGTAGTCAAAAGTTTTAGCAAACTTGGGGAGCAGCTAGAAACTCTTGCAGCTGCTCAAGTTTTAGCAGAACTTTCAATAATCCTAGTCGGAACAAACGATCCTCAGCATGGGATCCTTGAGGCAGTGTTAGAGCATTTAGACCGCTTAGAGAATACAAGCAAAGAGCCCTTATATATATTGGCAAACTGCGTACAATCCCTTGTTCACCTTCTTGCCTTAGGAGGTTACAGTTTACCTACTCACACATGTTGCAGAAGCGGGAAACCTCTTCAGCCTCCTATTGGTAATTGGGACTGGCGATGCAGTCTTTTGGAAAACGAAGGGTTTGCCATTGGATCAATTCCTGAAGCCTATACAACACTCAATGCTTCGGAATTAGCTTTGCTTCAACGTCTTATCAAACCTCAGCTTCCACTTAAAAAGAATGGAGAAGTACTTGGGCCAATAATGGTATGGGAGAAATTTTTTATCTTAATTGAAAAATGGATTGCACATCATCTTTCTCGCGAACTAAATACTATGAAAATCTTAAAAATGTCCATAATATCTAAACAGTTAAATTAAATTATACTATAAAGAATAATCACTTGAACTCAGAACAGAAAAGACAATTAGACACGAAAGGAGTGAAATTTGTAATAGGCATTGAAGGCTTTCGTAAACTTTGGATTGCTCAGCTTTTCTCGCAACTTGCTGACAAATTCCTAATAATTTTAACAATCTTTATTATCAGTGAAAATTGGGCAAGTTCAGCCCCATTTAACATAGAGAGTCCTGGGCAAATAATTACTCTTCTTGCCTCTGGCGTGTATTTAGCAAATAGCTTACCAGCTATATTATTTGGTGCAATAGCAGGAATATTCTCAGATATTTTTCCAAGACTAAAATTGATGATTTTATCAAATTTATCAAGGGCCATTTTGGCCTCATTAATACCAATATGCTTAATAAAAGGAAGCACCTGGAAAGGTTTAGATTGGGGGTACTGGTACTTATTAATAATTATCTTTCTACTATCTTGCTTTACTCAATTATTCACGCCTGCAGAGCAGTCATCAATACCCTTATTAGTAAAAAAAAATAACCTTCTAGAGGCAAATTCAATTTACCAGGCAACAACAATGGGGGCCACAATATTTGGATTTGCATTAGGCGATCCATTATTAAGAATAATGAGGTTAACATTTCATACTTTAGGTATAAACGGAGGGCAATACTTCCTGCTACCAATCTGCTATGGGATCTCAGCGATCGTTCTAACTGAGATTATTTTAAAAGAAAGTGTTAAAAATAAGTATCAAGGGAGTATTATTGAAGAAATCAAATCAGCATTATTTCTACTCAAAGAACAATCCATAGTACGTAGATCAATTATTCAGTTAGTCATTCTTTACTCTCTAATGACTAGTCTTTATATAGTTGCAATAGGTCTCGCATCAGAGATACCAGAATTAGGGCCTACAAGATTTGGCATACTTTTATCTTTTAGTGGAATCGGAATAGCCACAGGAGCGTTTTTTATAGCTCAGAGAAGTCACTTCTTTAGAGAGCACAAACTATCCACAATAGGAATGAGTTTAATAGGCTTAAGCCTAATCTTATTAGGCCAAGTCAAAGGCACTTTAATTGCAACCATTATTCTTTGTACATTTATTGGAACAGGTGCCTCCTTTGTTGCAATTCCAGCCCAAACAAAAGTTCAACAGCATACACCCGAGAAAAAACTTGGCAAAGTTTTAGGTATTCAAAATAATTTAATTAACATCGCACTTAGCTTTCCACTTTTACTTGTAGGGGGGTTGGTTGCAAAACTTGGTTTATTACCTTTGCTTTGGATCCTTGCTGGAATTGCTCTATTTTCAGCGCTTTTCGAAAAATCTCTATAACAACTGCTAGCTTTTAGTAAATGTAATCTTTTTACGGTGGCTCATATTGCTTGGCTGGGAAAGAAATCTCCTTTCTGTGGGAATGTCAGCTATGGGAGAAGTACTACAAAGGCTTTAAGAGAGAGAGGCCATCACATCAGCTTTATTCACTTCGACAATCCAAGTAATGCAAGCAATACAAATACCTCTTTACTAGCCAATGATCCTGAAGTAAGCCTCCCATATTTAATTAAATCGCAAGTTTATACAATCCCTTCCCCCAGGGCTCAAAGAGAGTTAAGAGAATCACTAGAAAGATTAAAACCTAATGTTGTTCATGCAAGTTTAACCCTCTCGCCGCTTGATTTCAGGCTCCCTGAATTGTGTCAACAAATACGAGTTCCTCTAGTTGCAACATTTCACCCTCCTTTTGACTCCAAACTTAGAAATCTTACGGCTAGTACCCAACAACTGACTTACCAATTATATGCTCCCTCTCTTGCGAAATACGAAAAAGTAATTGTCTTTTCAGATAAGCAAGCAGAGTTCCTCGCAAAACTTGGTGTCAAAGAAAAATGCCTTGCAGTTATTCCTAATGGTGTAAACACAGAAGTTTGGAAGCCTTGTGACAGCGTCAATATTTCGTCAAAACTAGAAGAGGTGAAAAGAAGATTAGGTCAAGAAAGAATCTTCTTATATATGGGGAGGATTGCAGCTGAAAAAAACCTTGAAGCACTTTTAAAAGCTTGGAAAGCCTTAAATACTAAAGGTTGTCGACTTGTAATTGTTGGCGATGGTCCTCTTAGGCCTACACTTGAGAACAATTTCTTGTCCACTAATGAAAGTAAGATTTCTTGGTGGGGCTATGAATCAGATCTCTCTACAAAAGTAGCGCTTATGCAGTGTGCTGAACTATTTATACTCCCTAGTCTTGTAGAAGGACTCTCAATAGCACTTCTTGAAGCAATGGCTACAGGAACAGCATGTATAGCGACTGATGCAGGTGCTGATGGTGAAGTGTTAGAAGAAGGCGCAGGGATAGTCATCAGCACCGAAAATGTTACCGCTCAATTAAAAACACTACTCCCCTTACTAAAAGAGCATCCTTCTTTAACTTTTGAGTTAGGCAATAGAGCGAGGAAGAGAGTATTAGAGCAGTACACTCTGACAAAAAATATTGATCATTTGGAAAATTTATATTCAACAATATTAGGGGAGTCAAGCGAAAAAGGTATCAAGCAAGTTCTCGGCTTCGTTGAGCAGCCAAAACAACAGCTTCCATCAAAGCGGAACGAATGCCTGCCATCTCTAGATGGCGTAGAGCAGTAATTGTTGTTCCTGCTGGAGAAGAAACCATATCTTTAAGCTGAGCAGGGTGTAAATTTTTTTCTATTAACAATTTTGCGGAGCCTAAAAGGGTCAAATTGGCCAAATTATATGCCAAGTCACGAGGGAGACCAGACGCAACAGCTCCATCTGCTAACGCCTCTGAAATCATCGCTATATAGGCAGGGCCAGATGAAGTTAGCGCAAGAAAAGAATCTAATTGCTCCTCGGGCAATTCGAATGTTTGACTAATTGGTTTAAAAATAGCCTCTGCTGAAAAGCGCTGTGCATCAGAAACACCTTCTCCCCATGACAAACCTGTCAAGCCCGCTTTAACAAGAGCTGGTGTATTTGGAACTGCACGTACACAATTATGAGAAGGAAATGCAGTTTGTAATTTTTCCAATCTCACGCCTGCCAAAAGTGAAATTAACAAAGGTTTATTTGTAGGCGAGAAATTGTCTTTTTTTAAAGTCTTTTCCTTGATCAAGCCTAACTGTTGAGGCTTAACTGCTAAAAGCTTAATTGGAGAATTCCAAACTTCATCAGCAGAAGAGTCCTCCGAAGATACAACTACTAAGCCTTTAGGTAAGTGACTTAAAGCGGAGTTAACACTTTTCTTTTTACCAACTACACCGATAATCTCTTTGGGATTAAAAACACCTTTCTCCATCAAAGGAGCAAGAATAGCCTGGGCCATTCGACCTAAACCAATCACTCCGATAGAAAAAGGCACTTCCCCTAAATAGCTGATGCCATTGAGGTTCCCCATGCAGGCTCAGGTGCTGTAACACTTTCCATTGAGGTATTATCCACCTCTTGGCTAGTCACATTTGAAGGCGCGGGCTCTTCCTGAAACGAATTAGTCACTGATACGCAACTTGGAGCAAATAAGAAAATGCTTTCACCCACTCTTTCTTGATGACCATCTATAGCAAAAGTACCTCCTGCAACAAAGTCAACAGCTCTCTGGGCTTGATCGGGGTCCATCATTGTCAAATTTAAGATAACTGTCTTTCTTTCTCTTAATGCCTGAATAGCTTTTGGCATTTCATCGAAGCTTCTTGGCTCCATCAGATTAACTTGAGCCGTCGCAGTTGAAATTCCAGGCATCCCAATAACATTTGAAGAATTATTAGCATTCCCATCAAAAGGGTTTAAGCCAGCAATAGAAGCAAGGCCAGTTGCATATTCTCGAGGATCTCTATTGTCTACTTCATAGTCATCACTTCTACCATAATCAAGGTCATCAAAATCGCTGTCCAAATAGTCATCACCAGCGACAACTGCTCTAAGGCGTGAAATAAGCGACACCAGTTAAGTCCTCTCAGAATAATTTTGAGACTATCGGCAAAAAATACCGACAAAAGGACAATCTCGCTAAAGGAAAATATGTCCTATCCCTAAATAACGTTTTTTATAGGTAGGAGCAAGGTTTTCAATTGGTTTTATTGATATCCTTATGGAATTGACTTATTTATGACGCTCTCCAAACAAAAGAGAACCGATCCTAATCCATGTAGCTCCTTCCTCAACCGCTTCTTTCCAGTCTTTACTCATTCCCATAGAACAATCTTCAAGGCATAATTTGTCAGCCAAGAGCCTACAGTCTCTGAACAAAATCTTCCGTGCCTGTAAATCAAGATCGATAGGTGCAATGGTCATCAAGCCAACTACTTTTAAATTTGGCAAGCTAATCAATTCGGACCACGAATTCATAAGATTCTCTTCTGAAAAGCCTGATTTTGAATTGTCTTTACGGAGTTTTACCTGAATCATCACCATTGGGAGTTTATTTTCCTCACAAGCAATTCTTGAAATCCTTTGGGCAAGCTTCAATGAATCAATTGAATGAATAAAGTCAAAGTTCTTTACTACGCCTCTTACTTTGTTCGCTTGAAGGTGTCCTATAAAGTGCCATTTGATTTGTTTAAGATCATTCAGAGAAGTCAGCTTGATCAAGGCTTCCTGTAATCGACTCTCACCAAAATGAATCTGGCCGTCCATCGCCAATTCGCGTATAGAGCTAGCTGGATGACCTTTGCTAACTGCTAGCAGCTTGGTGCCCTTATTACTTAATGCAGCGTATTCAGCCAGTCGACTAAAAGGAGTCACAAATAAACTAAATAAATGTCTGTTTAAATAATTGTCTCCATTTTTCGAACTCTGGAGACCCTTCTCTCCTACAACGTTTTAAATGCATATCAGCATGATGTCTTGCGTCAAGATAAGGTATTACTTCAAATTCAGCTCCTCTAGGCTGCAGAGTGACCAGGAAAAACATCTTCTGTGCATACAGGGTTGCATAAACATCCCTACCTTCCCCACCTGGAGAGACCAGATAAAGCATCCCAAAAGTTGGATGATTTAAATATCGTTCAGCCTCAGATCCCAAGGAATTAAATGTTTTCCACGATCAGAATACTTCTACCTATGCAAAGTTACTCACTAGCTTTGGAAAAAGATAATTAAACATAATTGCAATCTCTACAAAGAGCCAAGCTTAAATCTTAAAGAAATTGCCAAAATCAAAAACAAAGCAGCAGTACTATTTATTAAAAAGTAGCTAGAATTTTTTATTGTCTCTGGCTTGAGATGATCAGGTGTGAGAATTTTCCCTCCAGTACGAACAAAGAAAGCTTCCGCTCCTTGATCAGCTCTAAGTAAGATATTTGCCAAAAAACGCTCTCCCATAGTAAGGAAAACATTCACAGATCCTTTCAACCCAAGCTTGCGAAAATTAACGGCTCTTGTAGAAAGTGCTCTCAAGAGACTTTGAAGTTCCTCCTGAACTAAAGGGAGGAATCTCAGTGCCAAAAGAAGCTGGAAACTCAATCGCTCCACAGGAAACCCCAAGATTCCCAAAGGGCGCATCAGCCAACTTAATGTCCAGACTAATTCTTCTGGGGAAGTAGTTAAAAGCATCAAGTTCACGCTATGAACAACAGTAAAAACTAAAGAAGAGGTTTTAATACCTAGATCAAAAGATCGTCTATCAATCAATAAAGGGCCAAGCTTGAATAATTCCCAAGAGGGGCCATCAGCAATAGTATTTGGTATTTCTGAATATGAGCGTAAGGGCAAAGAGGTAAGCGCTTCACTGGTTGGCAGAAATATTGCGAAAAAACCCAAGAAAATTGAAAAAATTGATAAATAAACCACTGATCTCCCCCAAACCCTTAAGGGAATAGCACTGAAACAAGTGATTATCAAAAGGAACAAGACTAGTCCCACACGCCAAATAGTTCCAGCGAGAACAGGTGTAACTAAAAACATCATTACCCAAGCAAATTTCAACCTTGGATCAAATCTTCTTAGCCAACCTGAATCACCAGCCACAAACTGACCTATGGGCAATTTCTTTAAAAAATCCATCAGTCAGGAAGGTAGGTTATTTTTTTGGCGAGCCAAGTCTTTTTCGGCAACACGTTGCTGTTTACCTCTCCAAAACAGTTTCAATGGAGTACCCTCAAAGCCCAATCCCTCTCTCAACTGTCTTTCGATATACCTTCTATATGTCTCACCAAAAAGCTTTGGTTCATTTACGAAAAGGCTAAAAGTAGGAGGCTTTACTGATACTTGTGTACCGTAATATAATCTGCCTTGCCTACCTCCACGAGTCGTTGGAGGACTACGCCATCGCAATGCATCTGCTAACACCTCGTTAACAACTGAGGTGCTGACTCGACGCTGATGTTGCTCAACAGCTAATCTAGCCAAGCCGAAAATAGACTGAACCCTTTGTCCAGTAATAGCAGAGGCAAACAACATTGCAGCCCAATCAAGAAAATAAAGCTTCGAACGTAGCTCCTTTTCCATTAAAGACATTGTATAAGTATCTTTTTCTATTGCATCCCATTTATTCACTACAACTAAACAGGCCCTACCATCTTGTTCTATCCTTCCAGCCAGCTTTTGGTCTTGCTCAGTAACACCATCTAATGCATCTATAACTAGTAAGCAAATATCACTTCTTTGAATGGCTTTAAAACTTCTATTAATACCAAAAAACTCAGGCCCATAATTAACACTACGACGTCTACGAATACCCGCTGTATCTATTAATTTCCAAGACTTGCCTTCTCTAGTAATCATCGTATCAATAGTGTCTCGTGTTGTTCCTCTAATAGAACTAACAATTGCTCTATTCTCTCCAGATATTGCATTCAACAAACTTGACTTGCCAACATTTGGTCTCCCTATAATTGCCAATTGAATTGGTTCATTATCTTCTTCATCGAGTTCTTGAGGTGGCAAAAGAGAAATAGCGTGGTCTAGCAAATCACCAGTCCCAGAACCATGAATTGCAGAAACAGGATATGGCTCTCCGAGTCCTAGCCGCCAAAACTCTGCTGCCATAGCTAGTCCCTGCTCGGGCGATTCACACTTATTTACTACTACTAAAGTAGAACAGTCGTAATTTCTCAACCAAGAAGCTATTTCCTCATCAGCAGCAGTAACACCTTGCTGACCATCAACAACAACCAAGGCTATTGAGGCTTCTTCAAGGGCTAGCCTTGCCTGCTCTCGTATCTCTGGAAGGAACTCAGTATCATCAGCAAAAACAAGGCCACCTGTGTCTACAACCTTAAACTCTCTCCCTCCCCAAAACCCCTCTTGATAAGTCCTATCTCTAGTAATTCCTGGTTGGTCATGAACAATAGCCTCTCTGCTTCGACAAAGCCGATTAACAAGAGTTGACTTCCCAACGTTTGGGCGACCGATTATGGCGACGATTGGACGCGCCATGACTTATAAAAACATTAATATTACTGACCCTACTTACGAATAAAAGAAATTAAACATTTTTGCTTATATAAGAATATTTTTTGGTTATTAAAGCTTTAGTCCTTAGAAGAAATCTGATCTTCTATAAATCACGCGCAAAAAACTTGAGATTTCAATCCTCATTGAGATATGAAGGTATAGGGCCTGCTTCAGGAAGGCTTAAGTCCATTTCAAGTGTCCATGCCAACAACCAATTTACTGCAGTTGCTCTTCTTGTTTTCCTCGGATAAAGCTCACCGATTCGATAACCCTCAAATTTCAATAGCGTCTTTAATGATTGTTTATGCTCTTTAGGTATAGAGCGAGTTAGATGAACAGAGGCAGCTCTTTGTGAAATAATTTCTGGCGCCTCTGGAAATTTTTGAGACCAATACAAAGGTGTCTCAGGGCCAGCAGGCCACGGCATATTTTTAAACTGTTGTTCTTGATATCCCAATCTTTCCCAGACGAGTCTTGCAACAAAACGATCACTCATACGATCATCAAGAACTTGAATTAACAACTTTTTGCTTAAAGGCCAAACTCTGTTCATAGGATAGATAGGATCATTTAATTACTAATCGCCTAGACCTCAAAGTTAGTCTCAACTATGAAAAAAAAGACATTAGGGGCTTTGAAACGAAAAACACTTCAACAAAAGAAACACTATGGCATCCCATCTTCCTGGATGAGCGCAGCTTTAGTTTTTATTGCCATTTGCCAATTGCCAATCACACTGAAAGCATCTCTAGAGCTTGCCTGTATTGCATCTCTACATATCAGCAACTATTCTGAACCAAGCTTCTGCAAGATAAAATAACTATTATTTCTTATAGTATTTAGAAAAATCTGTTGGTCTAATAATCAACAAAGAAAAATAAGATATTTGTTCAGAAAGTGTATCAATACCTTTCGATAATTGCTGATCCGAAAACCCTAATTTTTGAGCAACTAAAGTTTTTTCTAATAAACCTTTTTCCTCTAAGACAGATCTAACCCATTCCCACTTAGAACCTAATTTTAATAACACTAAAGTTCTCTCTGAGTTAATACATTCATCAAGGATATTCTCTAATGAAAATTTACTTTCAGGGACTGGTGAGATCAGCAAGGTTTCTGTTTGCAATGATAATGGTAACTGACCTATCGCAGCAGCCAAAGAGAAAGAATTAATTCCTGGTATAACAGTAATAGGGCATTCTGGATATAAAGACTTTATATAAATAAGCAAATAAGAACTAGTTGCATATAAAGAGCTATCACCTTGGCACAAAAAAACAACTTTCTCTCCATTAAGAACTGCCTTTGCTAATTTATGACTTGCAGAAATCCAAGCTTCACTAAGTAGGTCAAGGTTTTTGACCATAGGGAAGATAAGCTCTAGTTTCTTCTTATTTTTAATCCAGCTTGAGGCAATTTCTGCCGCCATACTTTTTGTTTGATAGCTTGATATTGGATAAGCAATTAAGGTGGCTTTCTTTATGCTATTTACAGCAGCAATAGTTAAAAGCATAGGGTCTCCAGGACCAACTCCGACAAGTGTTAACCCTGGAGATTTAATAAAAAATCTTCTGAGTCCAATTATTGATAAATAAATCTTCTTAACCCTAAGAAATCTATTTATTAAGTAAGAAAAAATATTTAGATTTTTCAAAACAGATTTAAAGAATTCAATAGATCATTGCCATCAGCTATGCATTCTTGGTTCAGGATGAAGCTCAGCAAGTATTCCTGATTCTATTTTAGCTAAATCCTTTATACGCAATAAGATAGTCTCTTTATTAAACCTTTCTGAAGCCAATTGCCAATAAATTCCAAAATGACGGGCCTCACTTTCAAGTAAATCACTGTACAAACAACTAAGTTCTGGATCAGGAGAATGCATGGCTAATAAACTCATTCTTTCATGACTTCTGGCTTCTATTAGCCCAGAGATTAAAAAGCTATCAAGCATTCTGTAAGGCTCATCTTTCCTAATTGCTTTTGCTAGCAATGCACCATAAGGAGGAGCAGGTAAAGGCTTTAAATATTCCCCGCGAGAAATTAACAAGTTCAGAACTCTTTCAAAATGCTCAAGTTCTTCCCTGACTAAAGGACTTAAAACCTCTGCCAAGCCAGGTTCGCATAAATAGCGGAACATTAATTGCACAGCAGCTCCTGCGGCTTTCCTCTCGCAATGAGCATGGTCAACAAGAACTTCGATAGGGTTTGCGATAGCCATCTTCAACCATTGGTCATTTGTTCTACTGAGTAGCCATTTGACCTTCGTTGGCTCCAGATAGTAATTCTCAATCAACTTTCCCATTAGTTTCTACAAGCTTTTCTCAAGTAGTCCAACGCGCCATCAAAAGCTAATTGATAACTCATAGCTCCAAAACCACTTACAATTCCAATCGCTTGATCTGCTAATAAGGATTTTTGACGAAAGTCCTCTCTTGCTGAAGTATTGCTCAAATGAAGCTCCACATAAGGAATACCTGTACTGATGAGAGCATCTCTTAGAGCAATTGAAGTATGTGTATATGCTCCGGCATTAATCAAAATTGCATCTACCTTCCCCATGCTCTTATGGATATAGTCAACAAGCTCTCCTTCAGAATTACTTTGAAAACAACAAAGAGAAATTCCTTCTCTCTTGGCCGTTTCTAAAAGGCGAGCTTCAATAGCCTCCAAACTCTCTGACCCATACACGGAAGGCTCTCGTATACCAAGGAGATTGAGGTTGGGACCATTAAGAAGCAACAAATTCATGGCCCAAATTTAATAAGCATTAAGAAAATCGTATCTACCTCTGAGTGAAACGCCCAACAAAATAGATAAATTTCGACGCTTTAACTGATATTCTCCTTGTGAGGTGCGGGTCGGTGCCCGAGTGGTTAATGGGGGCGGACTGTAAATCCGCTGGCTCTGCCTACGTTGGTTCAAATCCAACCCGGCCCACCTCTACAAGCCCTTGTAGCTCAGCGGTAGAGCACTCCCTTGGTAAGGGAGAGGTCTCGGGTTCAAGTCCCGACGAGGGCATGAGCCCTGATCTCAATCAAGGGAAACAATCTCGAGCACTAGGGGTTGTTGATACCTGAAAGTGGACGTCCACTTTTAAGTCCAGTTTGGCTCTATTGATCATTGTTGCTTGATGCATCTGACCTGATGCAATTCAAGAGATGGCAACCATTCGAAGAAGCGGCAAAGGCTGGCAAGCACTCATAAGAAAGAAGGACTATTTAGGTCCAAAAGCCAAAACATTTCGCTCAAAACTGTTTAAACCATTGCCATCAATTAATTTAGTCCATTTTAGCCATTTCTCTTTACTTTTAAAAGTCAAGCTTCAACTCAAAAACCTCCATGGATTTCGCCAACTAAGTGCAACTAGAGTAATTAAAAATAACCTTAGAGTAATATTTATAGCAGGAATAATGCTTAAGACAGCGATCAAAAATATAACTATTAGAAAGTAGAGCAAAGTATCCGTAAATTGCAAAAGATCATGCCACCAACACAAAGCCATCGGGCCATGTAGTTCGTAGCCAGACCAACGCCCAGGCTTACCACAGATCTCGCAGTAATAAGGTGGCTCTCCCCATGAAGATGAATCTTTCTTTTGAAGTTTATTATTCTCAATTTCTTTATTACTTATTAGTCTATTTGTATCGGAAATGTTATCTAATAATTCATTTATTTCATTTGAAGATAGCTCTACAAAAAGACATTCAATACCTTGAACTCTTTGTTTTATGGTATTACCTATAGTTCCTAAAAAAACGATATTTCCTATTCCAATAATTAGACAAGAGTTAGATCTAATAGGATCTGGTGTTATCCCCAATGGAATCACCAAATTATCTCTGCACCATTGAAGCGAGAAATATTTAGTAATAAGTTCCGAGATTTCTGCATTGTCAATCATCTTTGATCTAAGAAAAACGAATTGTATGAAATCTCTTTCTATTGAGATGATACTATTGTTAATTTTCAGCAATGAATTTCTTTATAAAGCTCTAAATGGCTATAGCGCAAAAGCAGATTGACAATGGTGATTAGCAAAGATAAATACCTAGGGTGTTTTGTTGGTCTTGCATTAGGAGATGCACTTGGAGCACCTTATGAAGGAGGATTTTTAGAAAGGTTGCTTTGGAAATTCTTTGCTCGTACCCCAATTGGCGAGGCTCGCTGGACTGATGACACTCAGATGTCAATTGATCTCGCAGAATCAATCCTTGAAAATCAGTATATAAATCCTGATGACCTAGCTTCTAGGTTTGCATCTAGCTTTCATTGGACAAGAGGATATGGACCTGCGGCAGCAAAATTACTAAAGGGAATCCGCAAAGGGGAAGACTGGCGGTTAGCTAATCGCTCTATTTATCCAGATGGATCTCTTGGGAACGGAGGTGCCATGAGATCTCCAGTTATTGCCCTTTACTATCACGACAGTTTTGAGCAATTAGAAAAGGCGACAATTCTTGCTTCAAGCATTACCCATGCACACCCTCTTGGGATAGAAGGAGCTGTCTTGATTTCTCATGCGACTGCGAACGCATTACTAGGAGTTGGCTCTATGGAGATTCTTGAGGACACTTGTAAGCGAGCGCAATCAGATGTGTACAAAGACAAAAGTAATTTGGCAATGTATTGGATAGATAAAGAAGAGGCGCCAAGCCCAAGTGAAGTGAGACTTCGATTAGGAAGTGGTATTAAAGCGACTGATTCTTGCATTACAGCGATTTACTTAGCAATTTGCTTTAGGTCGAAAGGGTTTGAAGAGATGATTCAGTTCAATAGAAAATGTAGTGGAGACGTTGACACAATATCTTCAATGTCTGGAGCGATCTGGGGAGCATTTAACGGCGTTGCAGCTCTACCTCAAAACTTGCTAATGAACTTAGAGCAATCAAAGCGATTGTTTTCTATTGCGAGTAGGCTATATGAATCAAAAAATGAGAATTGAATCCTTCAATTACATCGATAGCCTCATCTACACACTATTCACACATAGCAATATAAAGGCTTAAAGCCTTACAAAATTGAATCCACAAGATTTAAATAAATCAGTTCGATTTAGAGTCATATTTATAAGTTGAGAATTTAGCAATGTCTCAATTTCACAAAAGAATAATGAAGGGTTCACTCTTATAGAAACAGCGGTAGTGATGGCTGTCATATCCATAGCCACTGGAGTAAGTGTTCCGGTCTACAGGAATGTACAAACTAGAGCGGTAAAAGAGTCTGCCCAACTAGCTGTAGTCAGCATGAAATCTCAATGTGAAGCCAGCTATACCCTTGGTTTCGTAGAAGAGATGCCAAAGGTTAATGTTCGCAATTATCGAATTCAAAGTACATCCAATACCTGTGAAAAGATTCAAGCAATTCCCAATGATCCCAAACGTTGGCCAACATATTCGTATGACATGCATGCGGGTACTTTGACATGTGATTTTGCAGGAGCAGAAACAAGCCCATTTCCTGAATGCAAAAAGATCAATGCGAAAGATTCCATCAAACAAGCAGCCGAAGAAAACAGTAGACGCCTAGCTCAAGAAAGGGCTGCCTTAGTTGCTCAAATCCAAGCTGAAGAAGAAGCCGAAACTAAAGAAGAAGCGTTAGCCAAAGCGAAAGCCGAAGCCAAAACAGAGGCTGCATTACGTGTTGAAATACTAGAAAAAGACTTGGCAGATTATTTAGCGAAGAAAGCAGCTGATCCATGCAATCCAGAAAATATCAGGAAAAATTCAATGGTTATGACTTACCCAGGTGGAGCAGATGGGCCAAAAGTTGCCGAATTTTCTGAAGAGAAAAATAAGTTAGTGAAATCAAAATTAAGAGGCTGCCCATCTCCATTCAAGCGAGATGATTTATTAAATTCAAAACTGACCGCTCTGGCCGAGGCTAAATCAATAGCCGAACTCGAAACAAAAACCAAAGCAGAAGAGGACGCCGAAGCGCTAGTCAAAGCCCAAGCTGAAGCACTAGCCAAAGCCGAAGCCGAAGCACTTGCTAAAGCCGAAGCCGAAGCTGAACAAGAATCCGATCAGGGAGGTCCCTGTAGTATGGCAACTGATAAAAAAGGATATTTGTTAAAAATTCCCGAGTCAGGGTGCGGTTGCTTAATGACTGGAGGCATAGAAGGAACTCCAGGCAGACCAGGGTACAAAAATTACAATCACAAGAGCTGCAGTAAAGAGTTCCCATGCGACCAATATGGACAAACAATATTATGTAAACCAGGTCAATTTAAGAAGTATCAGCAAAAAACAGGCTGGGGACTTCCGAAGCAGCAAAGGAATGAGCTCTGGCAAAAGTTAATCAAGAGAACTCCTTAACTTTTCAAATCAAGAAGACTCGAAAGAGTCTTTTTTTAATGCTATGACAGGGATAAAGAGGAATTAAGAGATTCACCAATCCTCACGATAATTCAAACTTCAAGAAAAAGTGTTCTTGTCAGGTTTACGTATTTCCAAATCAAATATTTTTATTTTTGTCTACTTTTAGTTGTGTCTATTATGAATATTGGTAAAAATGAGAAGTTTATAGCAACTTTAACGTGTGAAAAACGAAGAAATTTCTTTTAAGGATTTAACCAAACCTCAACTAGATGCTCTCAAGCAAATCTACATTGATATTCGTGTCGAATCCATGTCAGAAACTGAACTAAGAAAATTTGCAAAAGAGGTGATTGATCTTCAAGTTAGCGGGACCGTAGGGAATGAGGAGGAAAGAGAAGTTTGGAAAGAGATGAAAGAGTACTTTGATGATGAATTTGAAGGAAAAGTAAAAGAAGTGGTTAAAGTTAAAGGCTTAGAAGAAAGGGACTCTTCAGATGAAGAAATCGAGTTCAAAAAACGACTTGATGCCTTAGAAAAGAGAAAAAGCGAAAAGGATGATAGCAATGAAGATATGTGGTAAGAGTCAAGGCCTAAAAAGCATTGTGAGCAACAATTAGGTGTGCCAGTTAATTGCTACCTATTGACCTGAGCACAAGGGAATAGATGAAGATCAGGAAATACAAATAAGTTTTTATTTGTTAAGATTAAATGTTGCTTAGCAATGATAATTAAAATAACTTTTCAAATTATTTGCTTGTCAAATGACAAGCAAATTATACACCAACATAGATAATTTGGCATTTTGGCTCATCTCTGATATAAGCTTATTAACAAGTTAATCTGTTTCATATAGATCTAAAAATAACTGCGAACAAACTCTGCATGATTAAAACACCAAGACCTTTAACACCAATAGAAGATTTTGAAAAAGCTTTGAACAGTGCAAGCTTATCAGCTAGAGAGTTAGAGTTAATTGATTACATCAGGTATATAGGAGTATTTTCTCAGCCAATGATGGTAAAAGATTTAAAATTAAAACCTAAACCACCAGCATTGTCGCAAATTTGCGAGATCTGCAGAAAAATAGGCGGCGAAATGCCTGAGCATTTTGAAAAAATACGTAAATGGTCAAAGCAAGTTAGCGAGTATGGCGTCAAGTGGGATGGTGATCTGATCTGTAGCTCGGCCAAAAACATCGACGGGGATTATTTAAGTCCATCTTCAGGTACTTCTCCATATGAATTTCTTGTTGTTCACAAAGAACTTTTTATAGGGCTGAGTTAGAAAACAGATTTGCCATTGAAATCATGAAATCAATTGAATAGTAATCTTAAAATAGAAAAAGAATTAATAGATGATATATATCAAACTCTTTTTTTCAAAAATAAGTTTAAAAATCCTAAAGTGAATACGATAAGAGCAGAAACTACAAATACTAATAAATATGGTCCTTGCAAGACAGAGACTTCACCATTTAGGACTTGGCTTACACTTGCATCTTTCAATTCTTTAATAGCAAATCCACCTGCTACAAAAGGAATATCTGATATAATTATACTTACAACTAAAGCTGGCATAAACCTTTTCCAAGAGATTTTAGTTAGACCAATTGCATAACAAACAAAATCAAAAAATTGTGTCATCAGGAAACCAGTCATTAAGAAAAAATTTCTCTCTATATATTTTTTACTGATGCCTTCAATCTTTTGCATTTGCCTGGCTCCTAAAAAATTAGCGATAAAAGAACTACCTAATTTCCTAGATAGGAAAAAAGAACAAGAACAAGAAGTAAAGTCTGCAAAAAATACCAGAAATAAACCCGCTTCTATTCCAAAAAAATAACCTGCCAAGATAGAACAATAAGTGCCAGGCAATATAGGAATTATAATACTGATAAATCTTAGGGAGAAGATCAGCAAAATGGTTACAATACCTACACTCCCTATATTGTTATAACTTTCCAGTATTAAATTATTTACAGTAGATGTATCAAATGTTTTATAGCCAACAATCAATCCCGTAATAAGGATCACAAGCAATAGATACTTATAAATAGACTGACCACGCATCCAATCTTTCATAAAAAATATCTTTAATTATTAATTTTGGATCCTTTCTTTCAAAGAGTCAAGTATTAATTAGACCTAACCTCTAAAAAAATTCTAAAGGTATTTAATCAAAGTCAAAGATATCGCAATCGTCTTTAATTTCGAATATAGTACGAATTAAGGTATAGACTTGCAAATTAAAGATTTTATAAGGTCACAGAAATTTCGTGACACCTCTAAATTCTTTATTTTATTATTTAATTTATTACTTTGGACAATAAGGAGTTGAATACAGAAGACTTCAACATTAATAACCTTCGCAAGCCAGTTTTAAATGGCGAAACAAGATCTATTAATTGGAGAAAGCTTCAACTTGGCATTTTAAAAGCACTTGTAGAAGAAAACGAAGATGCCATTCTAGAGGCCTTAGCATGTGATTTAGGCAAGCCACCTACCGAAGCATTTTTTGAAATAGCAGCTCTAAAGCAAGAACTATCTCTGACGAGTAAAAATTTGAGTTCATGGATCAAGGCCAAATCGGTGAATGTTCCAATATTTCTCAAGCCTGGCAATGCAATGAGCTTAAACGAACCTCTTGGTTGCGTTTTGATTATTGGTCCATGGAATTACCCTTTCATGCTTACAATTCATCCACTCATATCCGCTTTAGCCGCAGGGAATACTGCAGTTGTTAAGCCATCAGAATATGCACCTGAAACATCCAAATTAATAGCAAAGCTAATAAATTTATATTTTCCAAAAGATGTAGTTCTAGCTTTTGAAGGCGACTCAAAGTTCTCTGAACAGCTAGTAAAAAATAAGTTTGACCATATCTTTTTTACTGGTGGGAGTAAGATAGGCTCGAAAATTATGCAATCTGCTGCGAAGACTCTCACACCTGTAACATTAGAGTTGGGTGGAAAGAATCCAGCAATTATTATAAAAGGTGCAGATATCGAAACAACTGCACGAAGGCTAATCTGGGGCAAATCAATAAATGCTGGGCAAACATGTCTTGCTCCAAATCATATTTTAGTTGAGGAAGGTTTGAAAGAAGGTTTAATCAAACAGATGAAAGATTCTATTATCAATTTTTATGGATCTGAGCCTTTGGAATCAAGTAGTTTAGGTAATTTAAATAATAGACATTTTGAAAGAATAAACAACTTGCTAGAGAATGCTAGAGATAGAAATCAAATTATATTTGGGGGCGATGTAGATTTAAAGAGGAGAAGAGTAAGTCCAACATTAATTGATATAAAATCCTTCAAAGACTCATTACTTGAAGAAGATGAAATATTTGGTCCTCTATTGCCCATTGTTGAAATAAAAAACCTTTCTTATGCATTAGATCAAATAAGGAAATATGAAAAGCCTCTTGCTATTTATATGTTTGGAGGATCGAAAGAGGATCAAAAAATTCTTATAAATACAACTAGCTCTGGTGGAGTATGCTTTAATGATGTGATAATACAAGCTGGAATACCTGAGCTTCCCTTTGGGGGAGTTGGCTATAGCGGAATGGGCAGCTACCATGGCAAAGCAGGCTTTGACAACTTCTCCCATAAGAAATCAATCCTTAATAGACCATTTTGGCTAGACCTGCAATTCAGATACCCACCCTACAATATTGATATTTCACTTCTCAGAAAACTTTTAAGCTAAATGGTAATTAATAAATTTTCAAATTACTTATATCAATTAGCTGTTCATATAAAGGTGATTAGCTTTAAAAACAATGAACTAAACAAGATGGTAAAAATTTTTCTACTACTCTTTGCATTTTTAATGTTATCACCTAGTAAATGCTTGGCAGATATAATAATAAAGCCTGGTGATACGTTGTCAAAAATAGCCCAAAGATACAATGTAAGCTTAAGGTCTCTCATGGATTTAAACAGAATTTATGATGCAGATAAACTAAAAGTAGGTCAAAGAATTAAGCTTCCAGGTAATAACAATCTTGCAATTAAAAAAAGTAGCCTCACTCATTTAGTATCAAGTGGAGAAACTCTTAGTGAAATTGCTTTCTTATACAAGGTGAATATTAAAGATATTATATATTTGAACAAACTTGATGATTCTAACTTTTTATACTTAGGGCAAGAATTAAGACTTCCAAAGTCGGCCTTAAAGCCAAAAGAAGCCGCTCAAGTAGTTCATATTGTATCTGAGGGTGAAACATTAAATTCAATATCTAAAAGGTATAATCTGTCCATGAAAAATATCATAAAGTTTAATAGTTTATCAAGTCCTAATAATATTCAGCCTGGGGATAAGATTTATCTATATTCTAAGACTAATGAGAAGTCAGCAATGAGAGCAAATTCTTTAATTGATAACTATACTATTAAAGAAAAGACCAGTAAAATTATTGATTGGCGTAACTATGGTTCTTTAAAAGTAAACTTTTCGGAGAGGAAGAGAGTGGATGGAAGTTTTGTAATGCCAGCAATTAACAAAAATGGTAATTCGTTATTTCTAGCAATTAATTGCTCATATTATAAGATTACTTCTACAAAGAGTAATAATCAATGGAAAAAATGGTTCACCCCTAAGCGTGAATTCGAATTCAAGTTGGTTGATGATATCTGCACCAAGAAACTTTAACTTAAGAAAAGCCTGGTTAAGTTTTCTGAGTCTCAGGAAAGCTGGGGGGCTCAATTTGCTCTGGCGACTCCTCAACTATTTGCAATCTTAGTGTTTTACCTCCAGATATTTCGCCTAAAGAGACTCGCATGGTTGCCCCGCTTAACGTTTGCAATGCATCTAAGACTGCTCTTAAATGAGGAGTACTGCTTCCACTTTCCACCCACAACTTTTCATATAAACCTTCAAGCCTTTTCCAGGAAGTATGAAATCTAAGAATTGAGGATTCTATTGATTTCGCCTGGGTAAAAGCATCACTTAAGAACCCTAACGAGTCTATTCTCTGCGCTTCTTGAGTGGCCTTTTCAAGGTCTAGGCCTTCTCTTTGCAATGCTCTTAAAGATATTGAGGCGTCAATAGCCTTGCCCAAATATCTGGCGACTGAAGTGACGTCCTTAACCGAATCTAAATGCGGGTCGTCTTTTAAAGTCTTGCGAAGATCTTCTTGCTGTATTGGAGGCAATTTAGACAGTTCTTTAACCAAAGGAGCAATTGTTCTGGAAGGAAGCAAATTAGACTGGGCTCTTTCACGGATCTCCTCCGGTAATAAAGAACTTGTTGCAGCAGTAAATTCATCTGAAAGCCTACGGACATCTTTTCGAGTTATCGCATTCCCTTCATTTGCTGATTCAGCAATCAATTGCTGCACTTCAGGTGCAGATTGAGCTGTCTCTATAAAAGACCGTCGAGAGAAATTGTTTACACTTTCACTCTGCAGCATTCCATCCCCAACAAGGTCATCGGCAGAATCTGCAAGTTGAATTAGTGCATATCCTCTTGTCTTACTTATCTCCATTTCGCGCAACCATTGCAAAAAGCCAGCTCCTCTACCTTCTCCTCCTTTTTTTTCACGATCTCGAACAATTCTTAAAATTCTTCCTCTCCAAATCTCAGTTTGCAAATCAACTCGTTCACATATTGACCAAGCATTCTCCAGACGCTCTAAAAACTCAATATTACTGATATCTTCCTTGTCAGGATCAGGCAAATTGAAATTAAGTAACGAAGGTTCTATTTTCACAAACTCAAAAAACTCCTGTTGATAATTACACAGTCTGCAGGTTTAGGGACGACATTCTGTGACGCTAAGGTAAATTTTCACTATCTAGGCGATAATGTAATTAATGAGTTGTTCAAAAGCAGTAATGGCTATTTCCAGAGGCGACATGGTAAGGGTGAAGCGACCCGAATCATATTGGTATAACGAAGTGGGAAAGGTTGCTTCCGTTGACACTTCAGGAATTAAATATCCTGTTGTTGTTAGATTCGATAAGGTGAATTATGCCGCATACAGTGGTATTGATGGCGGCAACAATACTAATAACTTTGCAGAAAGTGAACTAGAAGCTGTTTAAGATTCTTGCCCGAACTTCCAGAGGTTGAGACTGTTCGCAAAGGATTAGAAAAGCGACTTAAAGGTTTTTGTGTAAAAAAAGTAGAAGTACTTTCCCAGAGGACAATAGCTAGCGAGGGTGGTTCCGAAGAGTTTATATCGTCAATTAAAGGTTTAATTATTGGGAAATGGGAAAGAAGAGGAAAGTATTTAATAGCAAAGCTCTTAACTGAAAATTCCTCAGGTGAAAATATTAATTCTGGATCATTAGTTATTCATCTAAGAATGACAGGTTATTTTCAGTGGCATAAAAAGAGCAATGCAGCTTGTAAGCATACAAGAGTTAGGCTCTGGAATAGTCAGGGGGCAGAAATACGGTTTGTCGATATACGTAATTTTGGTCAAGTTTGGCTAATACCAAAGCATAAAAATCCGAGAGAGGTAATTAGAGGTTTGAGAACTCTTGGGCCTGAGCCCTTTAGTAAGGAATTTAACCCTATCTATTTAAAACGATCACTAAAAGGTAAGTCTAGAAGTATTAAATCAGCTTTGCTAGATCAATCACTTGTTGCAGGTATTGGAAATATATATGCAGATGAAAGCCTATTTGATGCAGGAATAATACCAATCAAACAATCTGGCAAGCTAAAAGATAGTGAGATTAATAGACTATGCAAAAGCATAGTAAAAGTTATAAGAATAAGCATTGGGAAAGGAGGAACAACTTTCTCTGATTTCAGGGATCTTGAAGGTTTAAATGGCAATTACGGAGGTGAAGCATGGGTTTATCGAAGAGATACAAAGCCCTGCAGAAAATGTGGCGAAACGATATATAAGGAGAAAATCTCGGGCAGAAGCTCTCATTGGTGCCCAAGATGTCAGAATTAATTATTTTAATTTTCTATTTTTAGTTGATTATTAGTTCTATCAAGGAAAATACTTTGAAAGATGTTTTACCTGGCATTGAGCTATTTTCTCAGGGGGCTACCCCCCAAATATCGTCGCCGCTGATGCGTTTCACAACCGAGTTCGAGATGGATCGGAGTGGTTCCACATCGCCATGAACACCAGGAAAAACATTCAAGGTTGAGCCTTGAGAACTGCATAGTGGCTGAAATGAAAAAGCTTTTTCTAAAGTCAAGAGTAATTATAAAGGTCAAGCCCTCGGTCTATTAGTACTCCTCCGCTGCACCTGTTACCAGGCTTCCACGTAGAGCCTATCAACGGGTGTTCTTCCCGTGACCTTACTGGCTTATGCCATGGGAATACTCATCTTGAGGTGGGCTTCCCACTTAGATGCTTTCAGCGGTTATCCACTCCGCACATGGCTACCCAGCGTTTACCGTTGGCACGATAACTGGCACACCAGAGGTGCGTTCCTCCCGGTCCTCTCGTACTAGGGAGAAATCCTCTCAATATTCCTGCGCGTACACCGGATATGGACCGAACTGTCTCACGACGTTCTGAACCCAGCTCGCGTACCGCTTTAATGGGCGAACAGCCCAACCCTTGGGACCGACTTCAGCCCCAGGTTGCGATGAGCCGACATCGAGGTGCCAAACCTCCCCGTCGATGTGAACTCTTGGGGGAGATCAGCCTGTTATCCCTAGAGTAACTTTTATCCGTTGAGCGACGGCCCTTCCACTCAGAACCGTCGGATCACTAAAACCGACTTTCGTCCCTGTTCGACTTGTAGGTCTCACAGTCAAGCTCCCTTCTGCTTTTGCACTCAACGACTGATTTCCAACCAGCCTGAGGGAACCTTTGTGCGCCTCCGTTACCTTTTAGGAGGCGACCGCCCCAGTCAAACTGCCCAGCAGATACTGTCCGCTTCCCGGATAACGGGTAAGCGTTAGAACCCTAGCTCTGAAAGAGTGGTATCTCACCATTGACTCAGTAATACCCACAAGCACTACTTCATAGTCTCCCACCTATCCTGCGCATTCAGAGCCCGAGACCAATATCAACCTACAGTAAAGCTTCATAGGGTCTTTCTGTCCGGGTGTACGTAGTCCGCATCTTCACAGACAATTCTATTTCGCCGAGCCTCTCTCCGAGACAGCGCCCAAATCGTTACGCCTTTCGTGCGGGTCGGAACTTACCCGACAAGGAATTTCGCTACCTTAGGACCGTTATAGTTACGGCCGCCGTTCACCGGGGCTTCAGTCGCCAGCTTTGCTTACGCTAACCAGCTTCCTTAACCTTCCGGCACTGGGCAGGCGTCAGCCCCCATACATCGTCTTGCGACTTAGCGGAGACCTGTGTTTTTGGTAAACAGTCGCTTGGGCCTCTTCACTGCGGCCAGCTCTCGCTGGCACCCCTTCTCCCGAAGTTACGGGGCCATTTTGCCGAGTTCCTTAGAGAGAGTTATCTCGCGCCCCTCAGTATTCTCTACCACCCCACCTGTGTCGGTTTCGGGTACAGGCAGTTATGCCTTAACGGGTATAGGGATTTTCTTGGAAGCATGACATCACCAACTTCGCTGCCGTAGCAGCTCGTACTCACGCCTCAGCTCAGAACGTTTTCTCCGTTCCTCAAAGCCTCGAACGCTTGAACCAGTAACCAACATCTGGATTGGCTAGCCTTCTCCGTCCCCCTTCCCAAAACATAACTGGTACAGGAATGTTGACCTGTTATCCATCGACTACGCCTTTCGGCCTCGCCTTAGGTCCAGACTAACCCTCCGCGGACGAGCCTGCCGGAGGAACCCTTAGGGTTTCGGGGCATGGGATTCTCACCCATGTTTTCGCTACTCAAGCCGACATTCTCACTTCAATGCAGTCCACGCCCGCTTACGCTAACGCTTCACCCCACATAGAACGCTCCCCTACCATTTAACAAGTTAAATCCGCAGCTTCGGTACAACGCTTAGCCCCATTCATTTTCGGCGCAGGATCGCTCGACCAGTGAGCTATTACGCACTCCTTTGAGGATGGCTGCTTCTAAGCAAACCTCCTGGTTGTCTAAGCAATCCCACCTCCTTTATCACTTAGCGTCGATTTTGGGACCTTAGCTGGCGGTCTGGGCTGTTTCCCTTTCGAGTGTGGAGCTTATCCCCCACAGTCTGACTGCCTAGTTACACACAGGGTATTCAGAGTTCATCTCGATTTGGTACCGCTCTCGCAGCCCGCACCGAAATGGTGGCTTTACCCCCCTGCTGGAGCACTAGACGCTACGCCTCAACGTATTTCGGGGAGAACCAGCTAGCTCCTGGTTCGATTGGCATTTCACCCCTAACCACAGCTCATCCGCTGAATTTTCAACTTCAGTCGGTTCGGACCTCCACTTGGTATCACCCAAGCTTCATCCTGGCCATGGTTAGATCACCAGGGTTCGGGTCTATAAACACTGACAAACGCCCTATTAAGACTCGCTTTCGCTATGGCTCCACCATTCCCGGTTTAACCCGCCAGTGCCTATAAGTCGCCGGCTCATTCTTCAACAGGCACACGGTCACCCGATAAGTCGGGCTCCCATTGCTTGTAAGCTCACGGTTTCATGTTCTATTTCACTCCCCTCCCGGGGTTCTTTTCACCTTTCCCTCGCGGTACTGTTTCGCTATCGGTCACACAGGAGTACTTAGCCTTACGAGGTGGTCCTCGTAGATTCACACGGAATTCCACGTGCTCCGTGCTACTCGGGATACAGCTAGGTCAACTCTCCTTTCGATTACGGGGCTTTCACCCTCTATGGCGCGCCATTCAAACGCTTCTTCTAGGTTCGTTGATCCACATTGCTGTCCCACAACCCCGACGATCGAAATCATCGGTTTGGGCTTTTCCCCGTTCGCTCGCCGCTACTTAGGGAGTCGTTTTTACTTTCCTTTCCTCCAGCTACTAAGATGTTTCAGTTCGCTGGGTTGGCTCGTTCCAGCCTATGTATTCAGCTGGTCGTTTTAAGGGTTGCCCCATTCGGAAATTCCCGGATCAAAGAGTGTTTCCATCTCCCCGAGACTTATCGCAGGTAACCACGTCCTTCATCGCCTCTGTGTGCCAAGGTATCCACCGTGAGCCCTTTGTAGCTTGACCATTAATCTATTTAAATTGCCTTTAACACTTATAAAAACGAACTAAAAAATAATTCAATTTAGTATAACTTTAAAAGCTAAGATTAGCGGCTCTTGAAAATTAGAATTGTATATAAAATCTATTAGTAAAAAATTTACTAATGGAATTAGACATCTATAGTTAGATGCTTTTTCTTTCCAGACTCACTTATGCAGTTGTCAAGGTTCTACTGAACTTAAGCTGTGATTAATTAAAACCACAGTGAGCCCAGCGTCTTATCAATCAAAATAAATTTAATTACCTAAGAGTGATAGGAAGCTAGGTTCAATCAGTTGAACAACGTCTAAATCACATTTAACAAATGTCAATCTCCTTGAATCGAGTTATCAGGTAGTTGATCAGTGGAGGTAAGCGGACTCGAACCGCTGACATCCTGCTTGCAAAGCAGGCGCTCTACCAACTGAGCTATACCCCCAACAACGAATGGGCCATCCTGGACTTGAACCAGGGACCTCACCCTTATCAGGGGTGCGCTCTAACCACCTGAGCTAATAGCCCAGAAGAAAGTTTGTTGGGTGTGACCTAGACAAGTTTAGGAACTGAAATTAATAAAAATAAAAATTGATTTCTCATTTTCTATCGTCTTAATCAGAGGTACCGATCGACCTAAGGTGACAGGATTATCTCCTAAATTTTTTATTAGGAAAAATAATCAGTTTTTGTCTCCCTGTTAGGAGGTGATCCAGCCGCACCTTCCGGTACGGCTACCTTGTTACGACTTCACCCCAGTCATCAGCCCCACCTTCGGCGTCCTCCTCCACAAGGGTTGGAGTAACGACTTCGGGCATGGCCAACTTCCATGGTGTGACGGGCGGTGTGTACAAGGCCCGGGAACGTATTCACCGCAGTATGCTGACCTGCGATTACTAGCGATTCCTACTTCACGTAGGCGAGTTGCAGCCTACGATCTGAACTGAGCCACGGTTTATGGGATTTGCTTGCTCTCGCGAGCTTGCTGCCCTTTGTCCGCAGCATTGTAGTACGTGTGTAGCCCAGGATGTAAGGGGCATGATGACTTGACGTCATCCACACCTTCCTCCGGTTTATCACCGGCGGTCTTTCTAGAGTGCCCAACTAAATGCTGGCAACTAAAAACGTGGGTTGCGCTCGTTGCGGGACTTAACCCAACATCTCACGACACGAGCTGACGACAGCCATGCACCACCTGTCACTGCGTTCCCGAAGGCACCCTCTAATTTCTTAAAGGTTCGCAGGATGTCAAACCCTGGTAAGGTTCTTCGCGTTGCATCGAATTAAACCACATACTCCACCGCTTGTGCGGGCCCCCGTCAATTCCTTTGAGTTTCACACTTGCGTGCGTACTCCCCAGGCGGAACACTTAACGCGTTAGCTACGACACCGAAGGGGTCGATTCCCCCGACACCTAGTGTTCATCGTTTACGGCCAGGACTACAGGGGTATCTAATCCCTTTCGCTCCCCTGGCTTTCGTCCATGAGCGTCAGTTATGGCCCAGCAGAGCGCCTTCGCCACTGGTGTTCTTCCCGATATCTACGCATTTCACCGCTACACCGGGAATTCCCTCTGCCCCTACCATACTCAAGCCCATCAGTTTCCACTGCCATGATGGAGTTAAGCTCCACGTTTTAACAGCAGACTTGAAAGGCCGCCTGCGGACGCTTTACGCCCAATAATTCCGGATAACGCTTGCCACTCCCGTATTACCGCGGCTGCTGGCACGGAATTAGCCGTGGCTTATTCCTCAAGTACCGTCATATCTTCTTCCTTGAGAAAAGAGGTTTACAGCCCAGAGGCCTTCATCCCTCACGCGGCGTTGCTCCGTCAGGCTTGCGCCCATTGCGGAAAATTCCCCACTGCTGCCTCCCGTAGGAGTCTGGGCCGTGTCTCAGTCCCAGTGTGGCTGATCATCCTCTCAGACCAGCTACTGATCGAAGCCTTGGTGAGCCATTACCTCACCAACTAGCTAATCAGACGCGGGCTCATCCTCAGGCGAAATTCGTTTCACCTCTCGGCATATGGGGTATTAGCGGTCGTTTCCAACCGTTATCCCCCTCCTGAGGGCAGATTCCCACGCGTTACTCACCCGTCCGCCACTAACCCGAAGGTTCGTTCGACTTGCATGTGTTAAGCACGCCGCCAGCGTTCATCCTGAGCCAGGATCAAACTCTCCGTTGTAGTCAGGCCCTATTGTAAAAATAAATTCTACTCAGTCTGATTTGCTTCTCCCACAGATAACAGCACTGGCGTACTGATTGTGATTGTTGCCACCTTGTTTTTAATAAGGGTTCTAAAGAGTGCACTTAGTTTTATCTTCGTGACTTTCCCGGATCTCAGATCCGTCGTTGCTCTAACTCTGTAACACCGAATATCAAAATAGAGCCGTGAAACTCCAATTCGAAATAGTGACAGAACTATGCAACTAATTTCTTTTGACGGGACCTCACACCTCTATCGCATATACATCCAAGGAAATTCCAAGGACGCGATAAAAGCGTCAGTTCCTAAACTTTTTAGTTGTCCAGGTTCTACCCCTTGGCTTTTAAAAGCCAAAGGATTTAGTAGCAGAAGCTACTTCTAGAAACCTACAACAAGATGGGTTTATCCTTCAAAGTTGTAAGCGCTCACTGACATTACAAGGAAACAACCTTGGTCAATTAGCGAACTGTGTTCCAGGTATTAACCTGATTCACATCCAGTCCTTAATTTTAAACCACAAAGCGACTTAAAAGCAACAAATAGTCGCAACTATAGTTTCGTGCTAAGTCTGAAGATGTACTGCTTCTCAAAACCCCTTTCAGAAGCTGACTAAACAATTACTAAATGGCAGGACGTTTTAGCCAGCAAAACAAAAGATTGAGACCAAACTCTAATGAAGATGCGGTTATCAAAAGAGCTAAGGAGCATTTCGAAAGGTCTCTAGTTGAGATCTCCGGAAGCATTTCTGGCAGCGTAGCGGCACTTGAGCACCCAGCAAATAATGATGCGTTGAATTACGGTGAGATTTTTTTGCGGGACAACGTACCCGTCATGATTTATCTCTTAACCCAAAAAAGATATGACATAGTCAAAAAATTTCTAACAGTCTGCCTTGATTTACAAAGCACCGCATACCAGACCAGAGGTATTTTCCCAACTTCTTTTGTAGAAGAGAAAGGACAACTTATTGCAGACTATGGGCAAAGGTCGATAGGAAGAATAACTTCTGCCGATGCGAGCCTTTGGTGGCCAATATTGTGTTGGCTATACGTAAGAAAAAGCAAAGATACTAGTTTTGGAATCAGCCAACAAGTCCAAAGAGGCGTTCAACTTTTATTAGATCTAGTTTTGCACCCAACTTTCGAAGGGACTCCTGTCTTATTTGTTCCCGATTGTTCTTTTATGATTGATCGTCCCATGGATGTTTGGGGAGCCCCTTTAGAAGTAGAAGTTTTGCTATATGCATCCCTAACAAGTTGTATTGAGCTTATGAATCTAAGTAGTAAGCATCAAATCAGCAGATTACTAGATCAACGACTTTTACTAACTAGACAATGGGTACATGATCTGAGGCAATTTCTTTTAAAGCATTACTGGGTAACTAGCAAGACAATGCAAGTTCTGAGAAGGAGGCCAACAGAGCAGTATGGGGAAGATCAGCATCAGAATGAATTCAATGTCCAACCACAGGTTGTGCCTTCTTGGCTTCAAGATTGGCTGGAAAATAGAGGTGGATACTTGATTGGAAACATCAGAACTGGAAGACCAGACTTTCGTTTTTATAGCCTTGGCAATTCCCTCGCATGCATGTTCGGGGTACTAACAGCTCCACAACAACGTGCTCTTTTTAGGTTGGTTCTACATAATCGAGAGCACCTCATGGCTCAGATGCCCATGCGAATTTGTCACCCGCCTATGGAAGTAGAAGAATGGCAAAACAAAACCGGCTCTGATCCTAAAAACTGGCCATGGAGCTACCACAACGGAGGACATTGGCCAAGCATACTTTGGTTTTTTGGAGCATCAATACTGATGCATGAGCAAAGGTACCCGAAAGCAGATGTTCTTTTAATGGGCCAAATGCGAACACTTTTAGAAGAGTGTTATTGGAGTCAACTCAATCAATTACCTAAACAAAAATGGGCGGAATATTTTGACGGTCCTACTGGAACCTGGGTAGGTCAACAATCAAGAACATATCAAACATGGACAATAGTTGGTTTTTTACTTTTGCATCATTTTCTAAAAGTGTGCCCAAATGACGTCTCAATGCTCGATCTAGAAAAGTCCTAACGTTAATGACTTGTCAATTGGGAAGCACGCACCTACGCCTAAATAAATTGTCAACAAAGTTCCAAACAGAAAAAATCCCATTGCAATTGGACGTCTAAAAGGATTCGCAAACTTATTTACATTTTCAATAAATGGTATAAGTATTAAGCCTAAAGGGATAAGAGTCTGCAGAGCTATACCTAACAGTTTATTGGGAACGACCCTTAATATTTGAAATACAGGGTACAAATACCATTCAGGAAGGATTTCCAAAGGGGTGGCAAAAGGATTAGCTTTATCGCCGAGGAATGCAGGGTCAAGTACAGCGAGACCTACAACACAAGCTATTGTCCCAAGAATTACAACTGGGAAAATATATAAAAGATCATTTGGCCAAGCAGGCTCTCCATAGTAATTATGCCCCATCCCTTTTGCTAACTTAGCTCTGAGCTTAGGATCTGAAAGGTCTGGTTTTTTTAGAGTGGACATAATAAAAATTTATAGAAAATTATGAGAGTTTAAAGAACCTAGTAATAGTTCTATTTTGTCTTATAAAGGTCCTGAAATACCTTGCTTTCTTATCATTAGAAAATGCATCAACATAAATATAGCCAAGGTCCAGGGCAAGACGAATGTATGAAGACTATAGAAACGTGTAAGAGTTGTTTGACCAACACTTTCTCCTCCTCTAAGAAGTTCAACCATAAAATCTCCCACAACTGGAATTGCAGCTGGTACCCCAGATACAATCTTTACAGCCCAATATCCAACTTGGTCCCAAGGCAAAGAATAACCAGTAACTCCAAAAGCAACTGTAATAACAGCCATTACAACACCAGTAACCCAAGTAAGCTCTCTTGGTCTTTTAAAGCCTCCAGTCAAATAGACCCTGAAAACATGCAAGATCAGCATAAGAACCATCATTGAGGCACTCCAACGATGAACTGACCTAATTAACCAGCCAAAACTAACATCTGTCATCAAGTAACTAACTGAGCTATAGGCTTCAGTCACTGTGGGTTTGTAGTAAAAAGTCATTGCAAACCCTGTTGCAAATTGAATCAAGAAACAGACTAAAGTGATGCCTCCAAGACAATAAAAGATGTTTACGTGTGGAGGTACGTATTTTGAAGTGACATCATCTGCTATGTCCTGAATTTCAAGTCTTTCCTGGAACCAGTCGTAGACAGGTGAGGAGTTCGCCATTTATCTAATGAGCTTTGAGTGTTAATACCAAGAGTCTACTGAATGTGCCCCATGGTTCGCGCAATTGATCAATCCAATGCCTTCAACTGTTAAATCCTTGTCAAAATTTCTTCATAAAATTTTCTGTGCTTTTTTAAGCTTAAGCCTGGTTTTCCTAGTTGCTGCAAGGCCTCTACTCGCCTTGAATGATGGTCAACAATTAATCATCGAGTCTTGGAACATTGTTAACGAAGGGTTTGTAAATCAAGAAAAATTCGGTGACATTCAATGGAAACGTCTCAGACAAAAAGCTCTAGAGAAACAAATTGAAACTTCTGAGGATGCTTATGAAGCGATAGAAGCAATGCTTTTGCCCCTAGGAGATCCTTATACAAGACTCTTAAGGCCAAAAAACTATGAATTAATGAAAGAAAGTAATCTTGGCAGTGAGATTAATGGCGTTGGCCTCCAACTAGGTGCAAGGAATGAAGACGGCAAAATCGTTGTTATTTGCCCATTAGAAGATTCTCCAGCAGCTGATGCTGAAATTATTAGTGGCTCTATTCTCTTAAAAGTCGAGGATGAATCTCCTCAAGCTCTTGGCCTAGAAGCTACTGCAGCAAAACTCAGAGGAGAAAGTGGCTCTAAGGTACTTCTAGAACTTGAATCCCCTAATGGGGAAATAAAAGAAATAAGTCTTGAAAGACGAAGTGTTGATTTAAGGCCTGTAAGAACACGCAGAATAAGAAATGAAAACCATACTCTTGGATACTTAAGAATTACCCAATTCAGCGAAGGAGTCCCTGAGCAAGTAAAAGAAGCTTTAGAGGAGCTTCAAGAAAAAGGTGTCGAAGGGCTGGTTTTAGATTTACGGAATAATTCAGGTGGTTTGGTAAGTTCTGGGCTTGCAGTTGCAGATGCTTTCTTAAGTGATAAGCCTATAGTGGAAACAAAAAATAGAGACTCAATTAGCGACCCAATCCCGTCAAATGCAGAAACTATTTATGACGGACCAATGGTAACTCTTGTAAATGGAGGCACAGCAAGTGCTAGCGAAATCCTTGCAGGTGCACTGCAGGACAATGACAGATCACAATTGCTCGGGAATAGAACCTTTGGGAAAGGTCTGATTCAAACACTAACAAATTTGAGTGATGGCAGTGGGTTAGCAGTAACCGTGGCGAGCTATTTAACCCCTTCTGGTAGAGATATTCAAAATCTTGGCATTGAGCCAAACCGGTACTTAGAAGCTCCAGAGCCCCTTAATCCTGGAAGTATTGAAGACAGATGGTTAATAGATGCTGAACTTGCTATCGAGGCAAATTTAGATCGTCAAAATTTAGATGAAGAGAAAAAATTGACAGTTGAAAACCCTGACGAACCAATGATCCCTGCAAGCGATGAATTAGTAGATGCCAAGTAGAACCTATTACGACCCGCTTCACAAAAGTATCAAACTTGATAGCACAATTCCTGAAGAAGGGATGGTACTTGAATTAATTGATTCTGCACCTTTTCAAAGGCTAAGGAAAATTAGACAACTTGGTCCTGCTTCTCTTACTTTCCATGGAGCAGAATCAAGTAGGTTTACCCATTCACTAGGTGTTTTCCACATAGCACGAAGAGCGTTTAATAAGCTTGTTGATTTAGACCCTAAACTTAAAAATTTCCGAGCCTTACTATATGGAGCAGCACTTTTGCACGATATTGGCCATGGCCCATTAAGCCATACAAGCGAAGAAATGTTTCATATCAAGCATGAACATTGGACTGCTAAATTAATAAAAGAGCACAGGGATATACGAAATATACTTGATAGCTTTAGCAGGGGCCTTGCATATAAAATAGCAGATATAGTAGAAGGCAAAGGTATAAGTTTAAAGGCAATCAGTACATTAATAAGTAGCCAGCTAGACTGCGATAGATTAGATTATCTAATGAGAGATAGTTACAGTACTGGAGCGCAGTATGGTCAGCTAGATCTAGAAAGAATCTTATCAGCGTTAACACTCTCTCCAGATGGGGACTTGGCTATACATCCAAAAGGTCTTTTAGCTGTAGAACATTATTTAATTGTACGAAATTTAATGTATAGAGGTATTTATAACCACCGACTTAATGAAGTATGCAACTGGTTGCTTAATAAAATAATTAGTACTGCAAAGAATTATGGGCCAAAGCTTTTATGGTGTGACAAAGTAATGCATAATTGGTTATGGAATCAACAGGAATTGAGTATTGAAGATTTTCTACAAAATGATGATATAAGAACTGGCTACCACCTATTAAGATGGAGTGAAGATGCTAAAGGAAATCTTGGAACTCTTTGTAGAAATTTCTTAAATAGAAAGCTATTGAAAGCCGTAAATGTTGAATACCTTAAAAACGAATCTCAATTAGAGGCTCTTTCAATAGCAATAAATCTTTCAGAAAAGATTGGGAAAGATGCTTCAATATGCTGCGGTTTAAGACATAATAAAGTATATGGGTATCATCAATACAAAAGTGGCCTTCGATTATGGGATGGAGATCAACTAAAAGCTATTGAGCAAGAGTCACCTTTGGTCGAGAAACTAATTAGTCCATCTCAAGCATCTTGGCTTATTCACCCAAAAGAGATACAAGAAGATTTAAAGCATGAACTTATACGTTTAAGGAAAGATAATTAACATATAATTATAGTCATGCTAAAAATAATGTACTTATCGAGTGAAAACAATAACAATTGGAAAAATTACATAGCTTCAAAAATACAAGAATTTAGCAAATGCTATTTAGAGATTAAATTAAATGATTTAGCGCTAAAATGCAATGATATAGTTTATATAAATAGTCTTTGTGAAAGATATTCAATTACAATTTTATCTATAGACGCCTCCTTCCCAGAGACTGTTGTAAGCGCAAAATCTCTAGGATTTAAAAGCTCACTCATGCTCGAAAGAGATCAAGTGCCAAGCAATCGCCAATTCAATGCTTTCATTGCTGATGAAAAAGAACCAAATACAGTTTTCCATGAAGGGACTTTGCGCTCGGGAGAAAATATTGATTCAGATGGAGACTTGTTAATACTGGGTGATATCAACCCTGGAGCAGTTATTTCTGCAGGGGGTGATGTAATGGTTTGGGGGAGATTACTTGGCATAGCTCACGCAGGTAAATATGGAAATGATCGCGCAAAAATAACAGCTCTACAGTTAAGGCCAGTTCAACTGAGAATATCAAATAAAATTGCAAGAGGGCCTAAGGAGAAGCCTGAGCAAGGGCTTGCTGAAGAAGCCATTATCGAAGACGGAGTAATTGTTATTAAACCATCAAGAACTTAATTTTTTTTGCATTGGCCATTTAAACCCGAATATAACTAGTTCAACTGCTCATCTATTAGGCAAAAGAATTGAAGCTTTGCCCAAATAATATTGTTATCCCTCAGTTTCCCATTAAAATTATTCAACTTTGCAAAAGTCCGTGACATCAGATACGCGAGTGATCCTTATCTGCTCAGGCAAGGGGGGAGTAGGTAAAACCACTCTCACCGCAAACCTGGGCATTTCTCTAGCGAGTAAAGGATGCCCTACTGCTGTTTTAGATGCAGATTTTGGATTAAGAAATTTAGACCTATTACTTGGTCTTGAAAATAGGATCGTATATACCGCCCAAGAAGTACTAGAAGAAAGCTGCCGACTAGATCAAGCATTGGTTAAGCACAAGCAAGAGCCAAATCTTTCTCTGCTGCCAGCAGGTAATCCACGAATGCTCGATTGGCTAAAGCCAGAGGACATGCAAAAAATAGTTGGAATGCTTAAAGAGCAATTTCAATATATTCTTATTGACTGTCCGGCCGGGGTCGAAGATGGTTTTAAAAATGCTGTTGCCGCTTCAAAGGAGGCAATTATCGTAACGAATCCAGAAGTTTCAGCAGTCAGAGATGCCGACAGAGTAATTGGTTTACTTAATACCCATGGTATTAAGCCTGTTCAGTTGGTGCTGAATAGAGTTCGTCCAAAAATGATGGAAAGCCAAGAGATGCTTTCCATTCAAGATGTGACCGATATTCTTGCATTACCTTTATTAGGACTAGTTCTGGAAGACGAACAAGTAATAGTTAGTACTAACAGAGGTGAGCCGCTTACTTTAATAGGCAGCAATTCTCCCGCTGCCAGATGTTATTCCAATATTGCAGGAAGACTTCAAGGGGAAAAAATACCACTTATTGATCCATCAAAAGAAGGTTCAAGTCTTCGAGACAAATTTCGCAGACTGATGCAAACAAAAATTTTCTAAATCAATGACTTTAAGAGATTTAATCAACAAATTACTTGGCAGGCAGCAAGCAAGTGCTGCCAAAGCAAGAGAAAGACTTCAATTAGTACTCGCTCATGATCGAACGGATTTAAGTCCTGATCTTTTAGATCAAATGAGAGAAGAGATCTTAAGTGTTGTAGCTAAGTATGTGGAAATTGATGTTGAGGAAGGAGCAGTTAGCTTAGAAACAGAAGATAGGATGACCGCACTAGTAGCAAACCTGCCTATCAAAAGAACCCTTTCAGGCCAAATTAAATTAAAAGAGAAATCATCTGAGAGCGCATCCGAAAACAAATCCGACTAAATTGGTTCTCCTCTAAAAAAGATATAGAAATGAACCTATTAAAAATTTAATCATTTAGTTGATTGGCTCACTAGACGAGCAAATAATTACGGTTGGAAAGTTAAACTAAAATCATGCCGGCTTAGCTCAGCGGTAGAGCAGCGCTTTTGTAAAGCGAAGGTCATCAGTTCAAATCTGTTAGCCGGCATCCAACATCTACTCCAAAAGCTTTTTTCCAGTTCCAGAAAAAAGCCATAAAATCACTAGTACAAAAAATAGGCCTAAACTTCTCAGCTCAAAGAAAGAAGTGGTTGCGAAAATTAGTGGCTTTAAAAGCCAATAAAAACTAGCCTGAATTAATGAAACCAACCCAACAAGCCAAAACATTATTTGCCAATAACTTCAGGTATCACAGCACCTTTTCTTATTAAATGCCAATTTCCTGGCCCTTGCCAACTTATTACAGTGCTAGCCAACCCTGAAGGTTTTGGCCAAGGTGTTGGAGCTAATAATGGAAATCTTGGGAATTTTGCTGCAACTTCTTCAGACAAAAGTAATGGTTCCTGACCAGATAAATTTGCACTTGATGTTGCCAAAGGTCCGCTTTGAGAAAGTAAATGTTTAGCGAGATCACAGTCAGGGACTCTCATACCTATGGAAACTCCTCCAGGGTTAAGTTCATGCACAAGCTCACTTGATGAAGGCAAAACCATAGTTAGAGCTCCTGGCCAATATTTTTGGGCAATACTTAGAGCATCTTTCAATGCAACTTCATTCACAAAATTAAAAAGGTCTTCAGAAGATGATCCCATCAAAATTAAAGGCTTACTTTTAGGACGACCTTTGATTTCCCACATTTGATAAGCAAACTTGGGCAATGTTGCCAATGCGGGCATAGTGTCAGTAGGGAAAACCACTGGCGAACCTTGGTTTAACTGATCTACTAACTTAGGGATGCTTAAAAAAGAAGATTTCATTTTGCCTAAGATTTCATATCTCAAGGATGACGTCCAAATGCAAATCTTCGCACCCCTTCAATATCTTTTTGAAAATCTACTTCTACTAAACCAGCTTCTAGCAAATAATCTAAAGCTCTTTGACTTTGATCAAAATGATGCTCAAAAATCAACCATCCACCAGAACATAATCCTTGCATAGCCCCATCGACAATTACGCGAATAGATTCCATGCCATCCATACCACCATCAAGTGCAACATGAGGCTCATGATCTCGAACTAAAGGATGAAGGGTCTTTAATAATGAGTTTGGAATATAGGGAGGATTAGCTATGACTAAATCAAGCTTCCCCCAAATAGGTCTAAGTGGTTCCCACCAATTCCCTAAAAGCAAATGAACCTTTGAGGTTTTAATTAAACTTTCTAAGTTTTTTTTAGCTAAACGCAAAGCATCATTACTGCAATCCACTCCATAGCCAGACCAATTGGGCAATTCCTTAGCCAACGCTATAGCCAATACTCCAGATCCAGTACCCAAGTCAGCCCAACAACCATTACTAGTATCCTGAAATTTTTGCAAAGCTAATTCAATTAATATCTCTGACTCTTGGCGAGGAATTAATACTGAAGAATTCACTTGAATCTCAAAATCTCTCCAAGGACATTTACCAACAAGATGCTGCAAAGGTATTTGTTCTTTTAAATGTGTTTCCCAAATCAAAGAAAGATCTTCTAAAGATTGAGCGAGAATATAGTCACCATTCTGAAATATCTTGACCTTTTGAAGAGCATCCCAGCCTAAGCCAGCGCCTATATCAAGCAACCAATCCAGATCTACTGCCCTGCCTCCTCGAGATAACTGGTCTATTCTCCAAGCCAAGATTTCTTTTGATGAAAACAACATAACTAATTTCAATCAAAGCTATTGAGAAGGCCCTTCTTGAAGTTTTCTTATTGCTGCAGAAAGAAAAGAAGGATATTTCCTTACCAAGCGAGTTCCTTTCTTATCTAGTCTTGTAATAACTAATTCCACATAAGCCTTAGCAGAAATAATATTTCCATTTTTCAAAAAATTTGTTTCCCATGGAACTCGAAGTCCTGTTTTGCCTAAAACTGAACTTTCCATTATTACTTCATCTCCATGATGTAATGAGGAGATATATTTAATCTTAAGCTCAATAACTGGCAATTCAAATCCTTCCTTAGAAAGATCTGAATAAGACAATCCAGTCTGAGCTAAAGCCTTAATTCGAGCTTCTTCAAGCCAATTCAAATAAGAGCCATGCCACATAACACCTGCATGATCGGTGTGCTGAGGCAAAACTTTTTTCGAAAGTTTCCAAGGCTTTGCATTTAAGCCTACTAAACCCATGTCATTGCTCTGGCCTTAAAAGTGTCTAAATCTAATTAGATTAAAAGGGCTTTTGAAATCCTGTAGATAACAAATAAAAAGTATTAAAGGGATGGCTAGCAACCCTATGCAACTATTAATCCATTAATCAAGAGTTTTAAGACTCCTAGGCCTGCAAAATTATTTAGGGCCTAGCTTCCCTTTGCCGGAATCTGAGAAAAAGCTTGACTTCTCTCCATCACTTGTTGATATAAAGAGACCTATTAGGAAAATCGTTGGGACTCCAACGAAAAGCAGACTGGCAATAAAACCGAAATTGGTGGTTTCCATGAACTAGAGAGCTACGAGGACTGCGAATCAATTAAACGAACTATATAGGGATAACCACTAACTAAAGAGAAGAAATCTTTGCAGCATTAGATGTTGTAACGAGAAAAAATGAAACCTCATCAAATTTTTCACATGTAAGGCTGAAGGATCACTTAGGCAAAACCTCTTCAATTGCTTGTTGGATAAGAGCTTTTGAATTTGAGGGAGGTGCCTGAGGCTTAGTAAGTATGGCCAACGAAGATTTGACAATGCACTGGCAGGCCAGTCTCCAATTTGATGGTCTATTCCGTAATTTTATTTTCTCAACCTCAGTCAAAGGTGATAAAGAATCTGATTTTCCACCCTCTACAGATATAAAGCAGGTAATACATTGCCCACATCCGCCACAATTGCCGAGAGTTCCTTTTAAACCATAGAGCTCTAGTCCCTCTCGAAGGGCCAATTCTCTTAGATTTTCTCCAGGTCGGCAAGAAATATCCCTACCTTCTCGAATAAAACGAACGATTGGCATGGTTAACAAAAGAACAAAGTCCAATATCAATTTAGACATGAGAAGGTCGCAAACGTGGCTAAAAACCTAGATAAAAAGAACATTTAACTAGGTTTTACCCTGCCAAAAGGGGGCTCACATATTTTTTGGAATATCAACAGTCGTTGCAGCTACGTGCAACCTTGACCTTGATTGCCTTCAGACCAATTACGATCATCGGGTCTAGCTGCATTAAGCAGCTTCCTTTTTTGAACCTTACCCATGGGATTGCCCTGGTATCGGGTGCACACAGTCGTAATCAACGACCCCGGTCGTCTTCTGGCCGTGCACCTCATGCATACAGCTTTGCTAGCCGGCTGGGCCGGCTCCATGGCCCTATATGAATTGGCCATATTTGACCCTTCCGATGCGGTCCTCAACCCTATGTGGCGCCAAGGCATGTACGTCATGCCGTTCATGGCCCGCCTAGGTATTACTGGTAGCTGGCAAGGATGGGACATCACTGGAGCAACTGGAGTGGACCCAGGATTCTGGAGCTTCGAAGGTGTTGCTGCAGCACATATTGTTTTCAGTGGTCTTTTAATGCTTGCTGCCGTCTGGCACTGGACTTATTGGGACCTTGAACTTTGGGAAGATTCAAGAACTGGTGAACCAGCTCTTGACCTTCCAAGAATTTTCGGCATTCACCTTCTACTAGCAGGTCTTACCTGTTTTGGTTTTGGTGCATTCCATCTATCCACAGTTGGCATGTGGGTCTCTGACTCCTATGGCCTATCTGGTCATATTGAACCTGTTGCTCCCGTATGGGGTGCAGAAGGGTTTAACCCCTTTAGCGCAGGGGGCATAGTTGCCAACCATGTTGGAGCTGGTCTCTTAGGAATTATTGGTGGCATTTTCCATATCACCAACCGTCCAGGAGAAAGACTCTATAGAAACTTAAGGATGGGAAGCCTAGAAGGTGTACTTGCTAGTGCGCTTGCTGCGGTTCTTTTCGTATCATTCGTAGTTTCTGGAACTATGTGGTATGGATCAGCCACAACTCCTATTGAATTATTTGGTCCTACTAGATACCAATGGGATTCTGGTTACTTCAAGACAGAAATAAACAGAAGAGTGCAAACAGCAATTAATGATGGTGCTTCAAAAGCAGAGGCATTTTCATCAATTCCTGAACAACTTGCTTTCTATGATTATGTAGGAAATAGTCCAGCTAAAGGTGGATTATTCAGAGTAGGTGCATTAGTCAATGGAGATGGAGTTCCTACTGGCTGGCAAGGTCACGTTTCTTTCTCAGATAAAGAAGGCAATGAACTTGAAGTCAGAAGAATTCCAAACTTCTTTGAGAACTTCCCTGTAATTCTTGAAGATAAAGATGGCAATGTCAGAGCTGACATACCTTTCCGTAGAGCAGAAGCCAAGTACTCTTTCGAGCAAACTGGAATCACTGCAACAATTTATGGAGGGGAGCTAAATGGACAGACATTTACTGATCCAGTAGTTGTTAAGCGTCTTGCACGCAAAGCTCAACTTGGCGAATCCTTTAAGTTTGACAGAGACCGCTACAAATCAGACGGTGTTTTCAGAAGCTCTCCAAGAGCATGGTTCACATATGCTCATGCTTGCTTCGGATTGCTCTACTTATTTGGCCACTGGTGGCATGCAGCAAGGACTCTTTACAGAGACACCTTCGCTGGTATTGATCCTGACCTTGGCGATCAAGTTGAATTTGGTCTCTTCAAAAAACTTGGAGACGAATCAACCCGACGCGTCCCAGGGCGTGCTTAATTTCAAGGAATCCTTAGCCTCTATTTAATCCCTATGGAAGCCTTTTCTTACACCCTCATACTGACTTTGGCAGTCGTAACATTGTTCTTCGCTGTCGCTTTTCGCGATCCACCGAAGTTCGATAAAAAATAAACGCCAAAAAAACCCTGCTACAAAGCAGGGTTTTTTTTATCTTTTTAGAAATGACAAGTAAAAATAATTCTTTTTTCTTTGATGAATTTCCTAAGAATTTGTGAAATGTATATAAATTAAATGAACCAAAGTCTTCTCATATACCAATTCATTGTATAAAGTAATATCAAATACACTTTAACTACAAGGGCACTATGCAATGCCCCTCTTGCCAAAACACAGATAGTCGTGTTCTAGAGTCACGTGCTGCCGATACAGGTAAAAGCGTCAGAAGACGAAGAGAGTGCCTCAACTGCGATTTCCGTTTCACAACTTATGAAAGAGTGGAAACAGTTCCTATAACAGTAATAAAGCGAAGTGGTTCTAAAGAGACTTTTAGCAGAAGTAAATTATTAAATGGCCTAGTAAGAGCTTGCGAAAAGACTACTATTGATAATCAAAAAGTAGAAACAATCGTAGATGAAATCGAGTTACAACTTCAACAAAGGAATATGAAAGAAGTTCGGAGTGAGGATTTGGGTGAAATGATTTTAGGCCAACTCAAAGGTATTAACGAGGTTGCCTATATCCGTTTTGCTTCAGTATATCGTCAATTTAATGGTATTAATGACTTTGTAGATACTCTAGAAACTTTTAAGCCAAGCAAAAAATTAGCAACTGTTGGCTAATAATTACACTTTGATCTGTAGAGTGTTGTACTAACTCCTTCCGGTTGGCGGGCCTAAGGAGAAATTTTTTCGCATTGCCATAGGCATACTGCCTTCAAAACATGACTGAAACTACTCCAGGAACTGCTCAAGAATTAGATGTAGCAGATAACTCTACGGAAAATCTTGAAAGTGCCGAAGTAGCTGCAGTTGAAAATAATGACCAAGTTTCTGAAGAAGGTATTACAGAGGAAACATATATCTCTGAAGAAATACCCACTGCAGATGACCCTTCTAGCAGAGTAAAAAAATATGATTTCAATGGTGCCGGATTTACCCTTGAAGAGTTTGATTCACTATTAAGTAAATACGATTACAACTTTAAGCCAGGGGACATAGTTAACGGAACAGTTTTTGCGCTCGAAACGAAAGGAGCAATGATTGATATCGGTGCCAAGACAGCTGCATTTATGCCAATGCAAGAAGTTTCAATTAATCGAGTAGAAGGCTTGAGCGATGTGCTTCAACCTTCTGAGATTAGACAGTTCTTCATAATGAGTGAGGAGAATGAGGATGGACAATTGTCATTATCAATTAGAAGAATTGAATATCAGCGTGCATGGGAGCGTGTTAGACAACTCCAAAAAGAAGATGCAACAATTTATTCAGAAGTATTCGCCACAAATAGAGGTGGAGCTTTAGTAAGAGTAGAAGGATTAAGAGGATTTATTCCTGGATCTCACATAAGTACTAGGAAAGCAAAAGAAGAATTAGTGGCTGAATTTCTTCCTCTTAAATTTCTTGAGGTCGATGAAGAAAGGAACCGATTAGTACTTAGCCATAGAAGAGCTCTTGTGGAAAGAAAAATGAATAGACTTGAAGTTGGAGAGATTGTTGTAGGGGCCGTTAGAGGAATAAAACCATATGGAGCTTTTATTGATATTGGTGGGGTAAGTGGATTACTTCATATCTCAGAAATCAGTCATGAGCATATAGAAACTCCTCACTCTGTTCTTAATGTCAATGATCAAATGAAAGTCATGATTATTGACTTAGATGCTGAACGTGGTCGTATTTCTTTATCAACAAAAGCGTTAGAGCCAGAACCAGGAGATATGTTAACGGACCCTCAAAAGGTATTTGATAAAGCTGAGGAAATGGCAGCAAAATATAAGGAGATGCTACTTGAGCAAGCAGAAGAAGGTGAAAACCCTATCGCATCTATGGAAATATAATTAATTGCAGCAAGATGCCTCAATTACTTCTTAGAGGCGAGCCTCTTGGCGTTGTAAAAGGTATTTTATTTGATAAAGATGGGACTCTTGTAAATAGTGAAAAGCGTTTAAATAGGCTTGGCAAAATGAGAATTAATCAAGCCGTTAGACTTTACCAGTCGCAAAAAAAACCTCTTGAAAAAATTTTAGAACTCAGCAAGTTCCTCAACTTAATCTATGGGATTAATTCCCAAGGAATTGATCCCACAAGTTCTTTAGCAATAGCTTCTCGAAAAGATAATTTAATTTCTACAGCGACTATCTTCTCTCTAATTGGTGAAACCTGGCCAAACTCTCTTCAATTTGCTAATCAAATTTTCAAATCAGCGGATAAAGCTATTAATGAAATTTTTTCCGAAGATTACTCAGATCAGATACTACCTGGAGTGTTGGAAATTCTTCAAATCCTAAAAAGAAAAAATATTTCTTTGGCTTTAATAAGCAATGACACAAAAACAGGACTTATTGCATTCTTAAAAAAGAACAAGCTAGAAAAGACTTTTACAGGTCTTTGGAGCAGTGATGACCTGCCTAAAAAACCTAACCCACTTGCAGTAAGCAATCTTTGTAAGACTCTAAAGTTAGAAGCTCAAGAGTGCGCCCTAGTAGGCGATGCTGACACTGATCTATTCATGGCTAAACAAAGTAAAGTTAAAATTGTCCTTGGATACACTGCAGGATGGTCCCAGAAACCTCTCCTATATGAATATGACCATCTAATTCATCATTGGGATGAGTTAAATATTCAGTAAAATCATAAAATTAATACTTGGGAAATCAGAACAAAGACTTAATGAGCAGTTTCGTATTTACTTCCGAATCAGTTACGGAAGGTCACCCAGACAAAATTTGCGATCAAATAAGCGACGCAATCCTTGATGCTTTGCTTGAGAAAGATCCTGCCAGCAGAGTTGCTTGCGAAACCGTTGTAAATACTGGCTTATGTCTAGTTACAGGAGAAGTAACGTCTTCAGCTGAAGTTGATTTCATTAATCTCGTAAGAAGTGTCATAAAAGAAATTGGTTACAAAAATGCCAAAGCAGGGGGATTTGATGCAAACAGCTGCGCAGTACTCGTAGCACTAGATCAGCAATCGCCAGATATAGCTCAAGGTGTTAATGAAGCTGAAGATCAAACTGAAGACCCTTTTGACAAAGTAGGAGCTGGAGATCAAGGCATAATGTTTGGCTATGCGTGTGATGAAACTCCCGAATTAATGCCTTTACCAATTAGCCTGGCTCATCGACTTGCAAGACAATTAGCAAAAGTTCGCCATGAAGAGACGTTGAAATATTTACTGCCTGATGGCAAAACTCAAGTCAGTGTTGTATATGAGAATGACGAACCAATTGCAATTGATACAATCCTAATTTCAACTCAGCACTCTGCTCAAATTGACAATATCTCCAGTGAGTCAGGCATTCGGGATCGGATTACTAAAGACCTATGGGAATATGTTGTAAAGCCTGCAACAGCAGATCTAAAACTACAACCCAGTCAAGAGAAAACAAGATTTTTAGTAAATCCCACCGGTAAGTTTGTCGTAGGTGGTCCACAAGGAGATGCAGGCTTAACGGGCAGAAAAATTATTGTTGATACTTATGGTGGCTATGCAAGACATGGTGGTGGAGCCTTTTCAGGTAAAGACCCAACCAAAGTAGATAGGTCTGCAGCTTATGCAGCCAGGTTTGTCGCAAAAGCAATCGTGGCAGCTGGTTTAGCCAAAAGAGCTGAGGTGCAATTAAGTTATGCAATAGGAGTAGCTAACCCAGTTTCAATACTTGTTGAGACGTTTGGGAGCGGAAAACTTTCAAATGAGGATCTAACAAACTTAGTAAAAGAAAACTTTGACCTTCGACCTGGAGCAATAATTCAAGAATTTGGATTAAGAGAACTTCCTAAAAAAAATTCAGGCAAGTTCTATAGGAATGTCGCTGCTTATGGGCATTTTGGGCGACCAGATCTTGATTTACCTTGGGAAAAAATAGAGGGCAAAGTAAACGAACTTTTACGCCGCCAAAGTTAAACAATTAACAGATGAAAGACGATCAATTAGCCATGGGAATAGACCTTGGCACTAGTGGGGTTCGGATTGCAATTATTAATGCTCAAAAAAAACTTATTTATTCTTCTTCGGAAAATTATCTGACTGAGCTGAAGGATTGCAATGAATGGGTAAAGTGCATTAGTTTGTTAATTAAAAATACACCTAAAAAGCTTAAAAATAAAATCTCAGCCTGTGCAGTCGATGGTACTTCGGGAACATTATTAGCATGCGATTCTCAAGGGAAACCATTAGGACCTGCAATACCATATTATATTTCTCTGGATGATATAAAAGAGAGCGTACCTAAGAAGGCTGGCAACAACAAAAGCAAATTAAATTCAACACCAAGCATCTCTAAAGCAATTTATCTGGTAAACAAATATGGAAGCAAAATCCTCTTGAGGCATCAAGCAGATTGGATAATTGGTTGGCTAGCAAATAATTGGGAGTATGGAGAAGAAGGGAATAATCTTAAACTTGGTTGGAACTTATTAAGCCAAAAATGGAACGAAGAAATTGGAAAATTAAACCTTGAGAATCATCTTCCTAAAATTATACCTAGCGGTCATTCTATTGGAACAGTTTCTGAATCAATAGCAAAAGCGCTAGATCTCCCACAAAACATGCAAATAATTTTAGGAACTACGGATTCAAATGCAGCAATTCTTGCAAGCAACCCAGATTTCGATGATGGTGTAACTGTTTTAGGAAGCACAATAGTAATTAAACGGTTTGTTAATAAACCAATGCAAGAGCCAGGGGTTACGAATCATTTCCTTGGAGGGCAATGGATAGCTGGAGGAGCTTCGAATGCTGGGTGTTCAGTTCTAAAGCAATTTTTTTCTGATAAAGATCTGATGGAGTTAAGCAGACAAATAGATCCAGAAATAGATAGTGGCTTAAATCTCCTTCCCTTAGCATGCAAAGGAGAGAGATTCCCTGTTGAGGATCCAAATTTAGACCCCATTCTCGAACCAAGACCAATCAGTGACTCTCTATATTTACATGGGCTTCTTGAAGGAATGGCGAATATAGAGAAAAAGGGTTGGTCTAAATTTAGAGATCTAATTGGCAGCAAGCCTAAAAGAATAATCACTATCGGAGGAGGAGCTCGGAACCCTCAATGGCGTCGAATAAGAGAAAGGAAAATAGGAATCCCAATTGTGAGTTCTAATAGGCAACCGGCTGAAGGTGTGGCATATCTAGCAATGCAAGCAGTTAGGAAGCAAAGATAAATGCAACTCAAATTCAATAGGTTGGGAACAACAAAGTTATATGGTCCTATTGCTGATATAAGATCAAGAAGTAGCCATTGCGACAAGCCGGGATAGCTCAGTTGGTAGAGCAGGCGACTGAAAATCGCCGTGTCCGCAGTTCAAATCTGCGTCCTGGCATTTTAAAGTGTTCACACAATTTATCAATCCACTTAGCTAAAGACCTTTTTCTTTCAAGGGAAAGTGTTAATTAGGTAGCATTATCAAAAAATGGTTAATTAAAATGCAGAGCAAAAATAATGTTTATAACAATGCTGATAGTTTCTCAATGGCTTTTGATGATGCATGGAAAACCCATCAGTTTCAAAAGCAAAGTGAATTATTAGTAGACGAAAAAATTAATGAAATACTCAATTTGATTAAAGATCATCCATTCCTCAAAAATTCACGTGCCGAAGCTATAAAAATCGCAAAATTCCGTATTCGATTACTTAATTTAAAGTGATTAAGACTCTAAGAGTCTAATTCTGATCCATCTCCTACCCGCCAGAATTGTAATCCAGCAGATAATACTTTTTCTGAATTAATTATTGATCTTGCATCAAATACCCATGCAGGATTTCTCATTTTTGTTGCAACTAATGGCCAATCAATTTCAGAGTATTGGTGCCATTCCGTCAAAATCAACACTGCATCGGCCGCTGAACATACTTCATAAATATCTTCAGAAAACCACCATATCCCTTCCATTGAATTTTTATTCAATTCAATATTTTTCAAATTAGCCCTTGCCTGTCCCAAGTCACGCTCTATTTGACTAGGGCTAACTTTTGGGTCATGAATAGAAAGTAGTGCTCCCTCATCCAATAAATCTTTAGCAATATTAATAGCAGAAGACTCCCTAGTATCATTTGTATTTGCTTTAAAAGAAAAGCCAAGTAAAGCTATACGTTTACCAGACAAAGTACCAAAGAGTTTTTTAACTACTAATCTTGATATGCGATGTTGATGCCATGTATTTAATTCAACTACACCTTCCCAAAAATCAGCAACTTCTGGCAAACCAAAGTGTCGCGACAAATATACAAGATTAAGAATATCCTTTTTAAAACAACTACCACCAAATCCAGGGCCTGCATCCAAAAACTTTGACCCTATTCTACTGTCAGTTCCTATCGCTCTGGCCACCTCTCTAACATCGGCTCCAGTAGCTTCACATAAAGCCCCTATAGAATTAATAGAACTAATTCGCTGGGCCAAAAAGGCATTTGCTGTTAGTTTTGCCAACTCACTACTCCAAATATTAGTTCTTAAGATCTTCTCTTCAGCTACCCAATGCTTATATATCCAAGCTAATGATTCAATAGCTTGTTTACTTTCACCGCCAATCAAAACTCGATCAGGATTCTCTAAATCCTTGATAGCACTCCCTTCTGCTAAGAATTCAGGATTGGACAAAACATCAAATGTAGATGGGTTCAAAATGTTGCCCAAAGAAGACTGTGCTGCTTCGAGAATAGTTTTAATTACTTCTGCAGTCCTTACTGGCAAAGTACTTTTCTCAACAACAATCGTATGTTGCTTCGCAAACTTTGCTACTTGACGAGCACAAGCCTCAACCCAACGAAGATCACTTGCCTTACCAGCTCCCAGGCCTTTAGTTTTCGTAGGAGTATTTACAGATATAAAAACCATATCTGCTTGAGCAATAGCATCTTCAACATTTATAGAAAAAAATAAATTCCTATTTCTTGCTCGACTTATTACTAGATCTAAACCGGGTTCATAAACTGGTAATTTACTGAGATCAGAGCTATTCCAGGCATCAATTCTTGCTTGATTAATATCAACAACTTTTACTTGTATGGAGGGGCAGCGATCTGCGATCACAGCCATTGTGGGGCCCCCTACATACCCAGCCCCTATACAACAAATATTCTGGATCTTAGTGTTCGAAATAGGCTCTATCATTTGATCACCTTATTAAAGCAATACATTATATATAATGAAATTTAAAACAATTAATTCTATAAATACTAATCTGTTGAGAAGAAATCATACCTATTGATACTGAGATTACCTTGGAAAACTCAACTCATCTGCCCCCGATAAAGCTTGCAAGGTTGAGCTTATTCCAAGGATGCTTGGGGTGTCTAGCAGTAATTTTTGCTGGGATGCTGAATCGAATAATGATTTCTGAACTTGCTTTCCCCGCAATACTGGTAGGAGGAGGACTGGCCTTTGAACAATTAGTGGCACCTTCACGAGTCCTTTTTGGCAATATTTCTGATCGATGGCCCATCAAAGGAAAAAAAAGAACTCCCTATATATATATTGGAACTGCTTTATTTTGCCTACTTGCAATTCTTTCGATCCCAGTAATATTTATTACTAATAATGCCTTAAGTAGTGGTTCAACTCCAGCGATAGTCTTAAGCGCCCTCGGATTATGTTCACTTTTTGCGCTATATGGGTTAGCCATTTCAATGGCTACAACCCCTTATTTAGCTCTAGTCATTGACATTACCAATGAAAAGGAAAGGCCTAGAGTGGTTGGAATTATCTGGTGTATGCTAACGATTGGAATAGTCGTAGGTGCGATAGCAATATCAATAGCAACTAAAGGTCTTGATGGAATATCTGACCCATTGATTTTGCAGACAACCCTGCAGAAATTTATGCTTCGAGTCGGTTTAATTATCTTTGCAATTTCAATCATTTCTTGTCTAGGGATTGAAAAAAAAGGTACAAAGCAAATACATAGTAAAAAAAATGAAGCCAAGGAAATTGGCCTTAAAGAAGCTTGGGCATTGATATTATCTAGTAAGCAAATATTTATATTCTTTAGCTTCCTAATTTTTTATACATTAGGTCTTTTCTTGCAAGATCCAATTTTAGAAAGTTTTGGAGCTGAAGTTTTTAGTTTACCAATATCTAAAACAACATTACTAAATGCATATTGGGGAGTAGGTACACTCATAGGACTTTTAATTGCAGGCCTATGGATAACGCCTAGGATTGGGAAGTTCTCAACTGCAAAAATTGGTTGCTGGATGATAACATCATCACTAATTTTATTAGTCTTGAGTGGTTTTGTTAAAAATGAAAACCTACTATTCGGAGTATTATTCATATTTGGATTAGCAGCGGGTATAGCTACAAATAGTGCACTATCTTTAATGCTTGATTTAACTTTACCGGAAGTGGCAGGCACATTTGTAGGGGTATGGGGACTTGCACAAGCGCTCTCAAGAGCTATGGGCAAGTTACTAGGAGGAGGCTTGCTGGATATTGGAAGGGTTATATCAGGGCCTGAAAATCCATTAATAGCATTCTCATTTGTATTCTTTTTAGAAATAATTATAACTATTATTGCAGTATTAATACTGGACAAGGTTAGTATTAAAAAATTCAAACTTGATACTTCATCAAAAATGGAAAATATACTTATGGCAGATCTGGATAATTGATCAATCTCTTAAATGAAACATCTTACTAAAAATTCTTTCGAAAGAATACTTTCAGGTATAAACACCAAGCATCCAATCAGCTATGGTAAAAGTAGAGTGGCGGGAAGTAATCAGACTACTTATTATATGCACTCAAAAAGTGCTTGTATGCCAGGCCAACCAACTAAATTCAAGGAAAACTTATATTCAGGCTTAAAACCAAACCTAATATCACTTGAGAATACTTTTACTAGATTATATAAACGTGAGAATTATCTAATTGAACAAAAACCAATTGGTAAAAAGTATATTACAGATAATATTGAGGCTTTTACTTATCAAGTATATACACCATATGACGACTCTTCACTAAAAATTGCAATAACTGCTTGTTATAAACAAGTTTATGGAAACTTGTACCCAATGGATAGTGAAAAGTCTATAGACTCTGAAAGACGACTCCGGAATGGAGATATCTGTATTAGAGATTTTGTAAGAGATCTTGCTAAGTCAAGTTTCTACAAATATCACTATTTTACAAAAGTCAGTCAGATTAAATGCTTAGAAATGAATTTCAAGCATTTACTTGGACGGCCAATCGTTGATCAAAATGAGCTAATAAACAATATAGAGTTGATTAACTCTTATGGTTTCGATAATCATATTGATTCAATTATAGATTCAATAGAATACCAAGAGTTGTTTGGTGAGGATGTAGTCCCTTACGAGCGATTTTGGGACTCCCCTATAGGGGCTAGGACATCAAGCTTTATAAAGACTGCTGCCTATCAAAAGGGTTTTGCAACTAGTGATAATCTAAATTGTTGATGCAAGAAACATTAGAATGACTATAAAGAGACCTAATTCGAACAAAAAACCAGGGGATCAATCCGCTCAAACTCCATCCGGCAAAGAAGTTCCAATGGCAATGTCAATGATGGTGGATTCAATGGTAAGAATGATTCAACAAGGTAGTCATCCAGATTTAAGGGCTGGTAAAGAAAAAGCTTTAAATACTGAAGATGAGGATTGAGCAATTTGTCGCTCAAAGCCTAGGCAAATGGAAGTCAATGAGAAGCAGCCATTCCCTAGCTTTCAAGCAATTTGAAGACATTGTCAGTACTATTTCAATTGAATCTTTAACTAGTAATAATCCCAATGTCAAAAAACTGGCTGAGGAGTACAACGCTCAAACTGGAACTATTAAATCCCCTTTTAAAATAAGTTGGAATCCAGATAGTGATTGGGGAAATAATGATCTAGAAGGCAACATGCAAGGATCAACTATATTAGTTCCTATAATAACTGGGAAAGAAAATGGGATTATTATTCGAAGCATTGGCTATACCGAAAAAGTAAAAACCATATCTAAGTTTAATTTTTTAGATGATGGCACCTTGATATTATCAACGGAATATAATCAATCTTTTGCAGAGGAAAAGATATGGTTTCAAACCGATAATTTTCGATGCAGGTCATCTATTGTTAGTACAACAAAAGGGTCAGGGATATTGCAATCTTCGTTCTGCTCTGAAGTAAGAATTAATGAATCTAAGTAGATTAGATAACTTTACTAGAGCATTTACCGGTCACTTTAGTAATAAAGAGCAAGCAATTAATAGTCCAAAAGACTTTGCACATATTGATATATATGTAAGAACGCTTCCAATTGATTTATTTAATGTGCCTAGTTTTTATTCCGAGCAAAGTTTCAACTACAGTCCATGGTCGCCATATCGTCAAGCTGTACATAAATTATATTACGAGAATAACACTTTTTTATTAAAGAATTTCATGTTGACTAATTCAAAAAAAGTTGCTGGAGCTGGATTCCAAAGTGATTTACTGAAATATATCGAAGCAGGTCAAATAAAAATTAGAAATGGTTGCGAAATGGAATTTACCGAATTAGATAAAGGTCATTATATAGGAAAGCTAAAGAATTGTAAGAAATGTATCATACAAAAGGATGGCAAAGAAACTTATTTAATAAGCCAAGTGGAGATAAATAAACATAGCTGGGTGAGTATAGATGAAGGATTTGATATAGATACAAATGAAAAGATTTGGGGTTCGATATCTGGTGCTCTTAAATTTGTCAGGCTAGAAGAAAATATTGATTAATATTTTCTTAATTAAATAATCTAGAACTTAGAAGCAATCTGTAAAGCCTTTGCTCGTACAAACCTATGACTATCTCGATTAAGAGTTTGGATAATTGGAGAAAATTCTATTATTTCATCTAGATTAAATGAGTCTTCAATAGACATCAATACAGCATAGCGACAAGCCCAATATGGATTATTTTTTTCATCTAGCCAATTAGGTATATAATCTTTGCACATAGCTTTGTCTATCATCATTAAAGATATAATTGCTGAAGGCCTAAACTTCATAAACAAAGGCCAATTATTTCCTAAACAAGAAAATAAGAACTTTTTAATTTTATTTTGATCATGTTTTTCTAGCTTTCCTATGTCTCTAAAAAGCATTGTCAAGAAATAAATCGAGCCATAATCTTTTGTCAATTTATCCCATAATTTCTTTAAGCAAGGTAATAGATCTCTGATATCTTTGGTCATCAAAATTTCTATTGCGCCATAAGATTTTGCAAAATCTGTATTGAGTAGCTGATTGATCAAATAATTTACATCTGTAGTGCTTCCATAATGGTATAAATTAGATATCTGACTTGGATTATCAATTAAAACTCTATTAATAAATTCTAGAACATTAATTCCCTGATTCTTCTCAGGTGACAAATCTTCAGTGAATAAAGAATTAATTGCACGGCATTTAAAAAATGGAGATATTGGAGCTTCTAGAACTCTTGGAAGAAGATTTATACTATTGGAATCTATAATATCTTGAACAGCAGATTGTCTATCATTCTGATTTGAAGATTTCAAGAAATCCTGCAATTGATCCAAGCAAGATTTGTCTCCTATCAATTTTGAGAATGCTGCTATACATGCACCTTTCGCAGCTTGTGATGCAATTGGATTATTAAAAAAATCTCTTATTATATGAATTTCAGATTTTGCTTCCATTTTGACAAGTGCTTGAATTAGAAACCTATGATTTTGATTTGGCTTACAAAGTAAAGAACTGACTTTTCTAACAAAGGCTTTATCTCGGCAACCAAGTTCTTGCAATGACCATATGGTGCTTTCTACAGTATATGGATCAGGACTATCTAAATAAACTCTAATAAAAGGCATTGCCCGCTTACAATTTAATTGAGCTAAAACTTCTATCGCTTTTCTTTTTGCAATGTGTATAGGCTGCTCAGAAGATTGATTGTTAAGAAAGAAAATAAGTTTTTCTTCGGTTTCAAACCCTGGGTATTTAGCTAAATGAAAAATTGCTTTGTAATAGTCACTTGAAAGTTTCAAGCAATTAACTGGAGTGTCTAAAATGCTAAAAGCCAAATCTTTAGGAAGACAAGGCAAATTATCAAACAAGTCTGATTTCATATATAAATCAGATTTAATTCATATAACTAATTTACTAATTGCATAGAAAGCCTCTCGGAGGAATTTACAAAGCTAAATGCTTAGCTAGAGCTTTTAGCAATGCCTAACACACCATAATAGAATTAGAATTATTTGAAGTTTGAACGAAAGCTTCCTGTCCTCAATTAATACTCAAGAATTAAGCCTTACTGCCGACGAGGCTGCGACTCTTGCCAAAGAATTGACTTTAAGTCTTAAAAAAGGTCAAAAGCTTGAAGGAACTGAAAGTCAAATCAGAGCGCTTATAGCAGGGCTTGCAGACCAAAGAGGCCTGCTTAGGAGAACATTCTCTGAAAGTCTTGGATTAATAGGCCCTAAAGCCTTACCTCAACTTCGCCAAGCATTATTAAATAGTAAGAATGTAACCGTGAGGAGAGCTGCCGCAAAAACACTTAAATTAGTTGGTGATCCAGAAGCATTGCCCGACCTACTTAAAGCATTACTAAATGATGAGGATCCTGTTGTGCAAGGATCTTCAGCAGGAGCTATAGCAATTTTTGGGGGAACAGCTGTTGAATATCTAGTCAAAGTGCTAGAACACCCTCAAAGTTCTTCAACACAATGTGGGCTTGCACGATGGGGACTCGCTTTTATTGGGGCAAAGGGATCTAAAGAAATCAAAAAAGCTGCTAAGTCAAAAAATCAACTTGTTAGAGCATCTGCAATTGCTGCACTTGGAGATCAAATAGAAAACTTAAACGATAGAGATGCAAAGAATATTGTTAAGGAAGCATTAAATGACCCCTCGTATGAAGTGCAAATTGAAGCTATAAGGTTAATTAATTTCTTTCAACAAGAAGAATGGTTTTCAAGAGCATTAATTGACAAATTAAATAGCGATAATAATGAAGTTAGGAAACAGACAGCGTTATCACTAATGAGATTTAATGCATTAGGTCAGGTTAGCTATCTACAGCAAAGATTAGATAAAGAAAAAAATATAGAAGTGATTAAAATTATTAAACTTGCCATAAATAGTCTAACTAATATCTAGAAAAATAAGATTTAAATCAATTAGATTCCAAATTTGATAAAGCATATATTGCACTTTCTCGCAAAATTAAGTCTAAAGCCGAATCATCTAGTAATTGATTCAAGCAATTTATTGATCTAGTATCAGAAATCTCTCCTATTGCTGTAATAGCAGCCTTAGAAGCAAGAATATTATCTGTATTAATTGCTAATTTTATAAGCATTGGCAGT